>JALWOO010000437.1 GCA_027083485.1 Amylibacter sp.
GGCGCCGTGCGCCAATACGCCCCTTATGTTGTGCCGGGGGCGGGCGAGGCGGGGCGGAGGCGCTGGCAGCCCGATCTGGTGCTTTGGTCCGATGATCGCTTGATGCCGATTCTGTTGCAAACCGCCTATCAACAGCATATTCCGCTGGTGTTTGTGAATGCCGGTGTGCCGCGCAAAACCGCCAAACGGCTGCGCTGGTTGCCGGGGGCGGCGGCGGCTGTGCTGAACCGGTTCACGGCAATACTGGCAGTGGATGATGCCGCCATAAACGAATTGAAACGCTTGGGGGTGAGTGCTGAAAAAATCCGCAAGACCGGCCCCTTGCGCGAAGGCTCCCCGCCCATGCCCTTTGACGAACCGGTACGGGCGCAGATTGCGAAAATGCTGCATGGGCGTCCGGTGTGGCTGGCCGCACACGTCAGCCCGCATGAGGTGGAAACCGTGCTGGAAGCCCACCGCATAGGCCAACGGGGCGCGCACCGGTTGCTGACTATCCTGTCGCCACTGAAAGGCGAACAAGTTGGCCCGCTCGCGGATTATCTGGCGCAAAGCGGGCTGAATATTTCGCGCAGGAGCGATCCGGGTAGCCTGACTGCGTCAACGGATATCCTGTTTGGCGATGTCCAGGGCGAGCTGGGCCTGTGGTATCGTGTGGCATCGGTGTCGTTTATCGGCAATTCGCTGCATCCGGAGGGCACCGGGCAAAACCCGAACGAGGCGGCCGCGCTTGGGTCTGCAATCATTCACGGCCCGCATGTGGGGAATTTTGCGGACAGCTATTATACCCTGCTACAGGCGGATGCGGTGATCGAAGTAACGAATGCAGCCTCTCTTGCCGAAGCCGTCAGCGAATTGATGTCTCCGGACAAAGCCGCGGCAATGGCGCAGGCAGCCTGGGCGGCAAATTCGCAGGGTGCAGACGTCACCGATGCGGTGCTGGAAACCGTGCAGGACTGTTTTGATAATCCGGAGGCCACCGCATGAAACCGCCTTTGTTCTGGTTTCGCGACCAAAGCCTGTGGGCCATTGCCCTGACACCCCTGTCTTGGGTCTGGCGCGTGGTTTCATCCCGCCGCTGGCGCAAAGGCGCGCATCTGCGTTTGTCTGTGCCGGTGATCTGTGTGGGCAATATCAATATGGGGGGCACCGGCAAAACTCCAACGGTGATTGCGCTGGTGGGGCAGTTGCAAGCCATGGGCAAAACCCCGCATGTGGTCTCGCGTGGCTATGGCGGTGACCAGCAGGGACCAACAGCCGTGGATTTGCACCGCCATAGCGCGGATGATGTGGGGGATGAACCCTTGCTTCTGGCGGCTTTTGCGCCCTGCTGGGTCGCCCGCGATCGGGCGGCGGGTGCTGCTGCCGCTGTTGGTGCCGGTGCCGATGTGATTGTGCTGGATGACGGCATGCAAAATCCGGCCCTGGCCAAGGATCTGACCATCATGGTGGTGGATGCGCAAACCGGTTTTGGCAACGGGCGGGTGTTTCCGGCAGGCCCGTTGCGACAAACCGTTACCGAAGGCCTTGCGCGGGCCGATGCGGTGCTGGCGATTGGTCCGGCCTCTGCGCAAACCGGCTTTGCTGCCCGATGGGGCGGGCAGATCCGCAAACCTTTGCTCACCGCGCAACTGGCACCTTTGCAAACCGGAATGGACTGGAAAGGCCTGCGCGCCTTGGCCTTTGCCGGTATCGGGCGCCCTGAAAAATTCTTTGACACCCTGGCCGGTCTGGGCGCGGAAATCGTCGCAACACACAGTTTCGGGGACCATGAAAAATTGCCACTGGCGGTGTTGCAACGTATGGAAAAGCAGGCAAATGCGCTGGGTGCACAGTTGGTGACAACCGAAAAAGACGCCGTCCGCCTGCCCGCTGCCTTTCAACAAAAAGTGCTGACATTACCGGTCAGGCTGGAACTGGATAACCCGCAAGCACTGCAAGACCTGTTGCAACCGGTGCTTTGAAACCGGTCATGCTCTTTCGAATTCGTGTCAAATATCCCCGCCGGAGGCATAAAAGTTTTAATGCCTCCGGCGGGGATATTTAGGCGAATTCGAAAGGCTTTAGTTTGGTTTCTGTGGACCCGGGGGGTTTATAATCTTGCGGTCCCGGCATAGTAAAAGAGGGCCGCATTTAGGCGGCAGGCTGACCTACGGTGTTTCGAAATGACAGAGCTTCTCTATGGGATTGGCGATATTCACGGCGATCTGGACCAGTTGCAAGCCGCACATGCGCGGATTGTGGCGGATGCGGGCGGGCGTGATTATACGGTGATTCATATCGGCGATCTGGTTGACCGCCGCCCGAACAGCAAAGAGGTGATTGATTACCTGATGGCCGGTCAGGCAAAGGGGGAGCCATGGGTGGTGCTGCGGGGCAACCATGACCGGATGTTCGCCATATTCCTGCAAGACCCGTTTGCCGCCGATCCGATGCTGCGGCCTGATTATACATGGCTGCATCCGCGGTTGGGCGGGCGGACCACGCTGGCCTCTTACGGGGTGGAATATCGGGATGACAAACCGTTGGCGCAATTGCATGCAGAGGCCGTGGCCGCTGTGCCAAAGGCGCATCTGGATTATTTGTGCGGATTGCCGAATGTCTGGCAGAACGATTTGTATTTCTTCTGCCATGCGGGGGTGAAACCCGGGGTGCCGCTGGATCAGCAGACCGAGGATGATCTGATCTGGATCCGCCAGCCGTTTCATGTGTCGGCCGAGCATTACGCCAAGGTGGTTGTACATGGTCACACGCCGGTGGACGAGGTGGTGCATTACGGCAACCGCATCAATATTGATACGGGGGCCGCCTATGGCAAGAAATTGTCAACGATAGTGCTGGAAGGCGAACAAGTGCAGTTGCTGACCGATGATGGCCGTCAGGATGTGCTGCACCTGCCGCCCGGGCATGTTAGTGCGGCTTGAGTGCCAGCGTTTCTGCCCGAAGATATTTCATCAGTCCTTTGGCGTCTTTTTCATAGGACTTCAGGATTTCCTGCGGGATCAGTTTGCCCACCTTGACCTTTTGTTCCTTTTTCATTGCGGCGGCAATTTCATGCAGCAGAAGGCTCTGGCGCAGGGTGGTCGACAGCTTGTTGGCGATCTGGAACCAGCGGCTGTTTTGACCCGGGAAATAGACCGGCAGCACCTGAGCGCCGCTCTGGCGGATCATTTTTGCGGTAAAGGTCATCCAGTCGCTGTCAATGGCCGGCCCAAACCATGTTTCGCTGGTGGCCACGGTGCCTGACGGAAACAGCGCCACGCAGCCACCTTCCTTGAGGTGTTGAATGGCGATTTTGCGGGTCTGGATGTTGGTCTGGATCGCGCCGGGTTCATGGGGGAAGGCCACCGGCAACAGGTATTTGTCGATGCGCGGCACATGGCAGAGCAGCGAGCGGGTCAGGATTTTGTAATCATCCCGCGCGTGGCTCATCAGATGGGCCATGACAATGCCGTCAATCAATCCGTGCGGATGGTTGGACACCACCACGAGCGGGCCTTCTTTGGGGATGTAATCCAGCTCCTCTTGCGGGGTGGTGAGTTTGATTTCCAGTCGCTCCAGAACCGATTCCCAAAAATCGTCGGGGCGGTTTTCGTCCCGTTCCCATTTGCGGATCAGGCGCAGCAGTTTAATGCGGCCGGTCAGGTTTTCGATCACCCGGATCAGCGTGCGCTTGACCGGAGAGGTAAAGGACGTGGCATAGGTCAGGTCCGCCGGATTATAGGGGCTGTCCCCGCCGGTGGCTTCCAGAACGTGATCTGTTTTTTTGTCGCTCATTTTCCCTCACCAAACATATCCGCCACCAGATTTTGCAGCGCGTCTGCCAGTTCTTGTGATTGATTCCCGCTGGTCTCTACCGCAATTGTTGTGCCTTTAGAAGCGGCAAGCATCATCAGGCCCATAATTGAATCGCCCATCACGGACATGCCGTCCTTGCTGACCTCTGCCTGGGCGTCGAACAGGGCAACGGTTTCAACAAATTTCGCCGAGGCCCGCGCATGCAGACCCTTTTCGTTTACGATTTCCAAGGTCATTTTCACCGGTTTGGCCCCTTATTCCTGCGGTTTGCAGCTGCCATAACTGGCGTTCATGTATTTTTTACCTGCTTTCAGGCTTGCGTCTACGGCTTTTTCAATCGGGATGTTGCGGGAACTGGCCAGTTTGACCAGCATCGGCAGATTGGCGCCGTAGAGGATGCGGCGTTCGGAGCAGTTGCAGGCGCGCATCGACAGGTTGGAGGGCGAACTGCCGAACATATCGACTACCACCACAACGCCGTCGCCCTGATCCACGGAATCGGCGGCTTCGCAGATTTCATCCTGTTTGGCTGCACGATCACATTCGGCGGCGATTGAAATCGCCCGGATGCCGGTCTGTTTGCCGATCACATGCTCAACGGCGGCCAGATATTCCTTGGCCAAACCCCCGTGCCCTACGATGACAATGCCGATCAAGCTTTGCTCCTTGCTTTTGCTGTTACGCGCCTTGCTGGCGTTCGAGTTCCCTGTGACGAATAGACACTTGCCAGCCCTGCTCTGCAAGGGCTTTTGACAATTCCTCGGTGATTGTGACCGAGCGGTGCTTGCCGCCGGTGCAGCCAAGGCCAATGCCGAAGTGGGCTTTGCCTTCTTGCTGATAGGCGGGCAGTAACAGGGCCAGCATGTCCAGGATCTGGTCAAAGAAAGCTTGATAGCGCGAATCGGCCTGAACATAGGTTTTCACCGCCTGATCCAGCCCGGTTTTGGCGCGCAGGGTTTCCTCCCAATGGGGGTTTCGCAGGAACCGGCAATCGAACATCATGTCGATCCCGCGCGGCAATCCGCGTTTGTAGGAAAAGGACTGCACCGAAATTGCCAGTGTGTCGCTGCCGGTATTGCCATAAAGCGAACCGATTTCCGCTTTGAGGTCGTGCGGCGTGAAACTGCTGGTGTCAATCAGGGTGCTGGCCTGTGCGCGTAACACCTCGAGCAGTTGCTTTTCGCGCTCGATGCCCTTGATCGGGGTGTCATCCGGTGCCAGCGGGTGACGCCGGCGGGTTTCGCTGTAGCGGCGCAAAAGGGTTTCGACCGTGCTGTCCAGAAACAGCAGGCCGCCATCGACCTCTGGCATGTTCTGGATGGTCTGGTACAGCTCCAGCACCTTGGCCGGCTCAAAGTCACGGGTGCGCACGTCAATGCCGAGGGCAATAGAGCGTTGCACCGGTGGCCCGTTGAGCAGGCGCGGCAACAGGGCCAGCGGCATGGAATCGATGGTTTCAAAGCCCAGATCCTCGAAGGCATTGATCGCGGTGCTGCGTCCGGCACCGGAAGGGCCGGTAACAAGAATGATTTTCGGGCGGG
>JALWOO010000438.1 GCA_027083485.1 Amylibacter sp.
GAACAGCCCGCCGCTGCAAACACCAGCGCGCCTTTGCTGGCAGAGCCGTTCAGATTTTCAACCTCGGAAGGGGCAACCGTCTGGGGCAGCGTCAGGAGCCAGAAAGCCCCGAACCCGAGCAATCCGGCGACAAGGGCCGATTTTATGACGGTTTTCCGTTCCATGACAGGATGGCCCGCAGATTTAAAATGCGGGCCAAAACCTTATTCCGGTGCGCGGAATTTTTTGTGGCAGCCGCCACAGGCTCCGCCCAATCCGCCCATGGCCCCGCGCAGGGACTCCAGATCGGTACCGGCCGCAGCGGCCATGGCTTCGGTCGCTTTGATCAAAGCATCCGCTTTTTGTTCAACTTCGGGGTAGGTGGCCCAAATGGCAGGCAAGGCGCGGGTGTCGCCAAACATGGCGTCACTGTCGGTACCGGCCGGCCACATGGCGGCTTGATCAACTGTTGCCAGTGTTTTCAGGTTGTTCGCAGCGACGCTTGCGACCTTGGCGTCATAGGGAATTTTACCCTTTGCCATGCCGCCAAGCTGCGCAATGTTGAATTTATACAGTTGCATCAATGATTGGCGTGCTTTGACAGCAGGATTTCCCGCCATGACCGGTGTTGCAATGGCAAGGGACAGCACTGCTGCGACGGCGGTTTTTGTGAGGTTGGTTGTCATTAAAAGGCTCCCATGGGTTTGGTTGTATTTGGACAGTCTAAAGATTGCCCTTACAAAGAGAACACCTAAACGACGGATTTATTCATTTATTCGTTCAATTATTTTTCATCCAGAAACCGCACTGCGCCGATATGATCGAGGTTGCGATTTCGTTGAGCATAATCAATGCCATAGCCGACGACAAATTTATCGGGAATTTCAAACCCGATCCATGTGGCGCAAACATCCACCTCCCGCCGCGAGGGTTTATCCAGCAAAGCACAGACTTCAAGGCGTTTGGGTCCACGGGATTTGAGCAGTTTTATGACATGGTTCAGGGTGTGCCCTGTGTCGACGATATCCTCGACCACCAGAATATCACGCCCCTGAATTTCGCCGCGCAGGTCCTTGAGAATGCGCACCTCGCGGGAGCTTTCGATACCGTCACCATAGGATGATGTTTCCAGAAAATCCACTTCACAAGGCAGATCCAGTTCACGCACCAGATCGGCAATAAACACAAATGATCCGCGCAGCAGACCGACAACGACCAATTTATCTGTATCGGAAAAATGTTCCGATATTTCGCGCGCAAGGGTTTCCACC
>JALWOO010000439.1:0-1582 GCA_027083485.1 Amylibacter sp.
GCATTGCGGTGCTGCAAGCGCTGGGTCTGGATCCGGTTGCACGCAATCAGGGCAATATGCCCTCCATGGTCGAGTTGTGCGATCACAAATCCGGTCGGGTCATCACGCAGTTGCCCCAGAACCGGCAGGCGGAAAAACCGTTTTTACAGTTGCACCGCGCCGATTTGCTCGCCGATTTGGCCTCTGCTTGTGAACGGGCCGGGGTGGAAATGCACCTGGGCCGCGCTTGCGGGGTTCTGGACCCGCAAAAAGGCACATTGTCATTGATGCCCGATCAGGAGTTCGATGCGGTGATTGCGGCGGACGGGGTGCGTTCGCCCTGTCGTGCCACGCATTTTGCCGGTGACAAGCCGGGCTACACCGGACAGGCGGCGTGGCGCGGGTTGGTTCCGGCGCAGGATTTTCCGCGTTTTGCCGAACAGGCCGGCACGCGGCTTTATCTGGGGCCAAAGCGGCATATCGTGATTTATCCGCTGCGCGATAAATCCCTGATCAATATTGTTGCGGTTCAGGAACGCGCCGACTGGACGGCAGAGGGCTGGAACCAGATCGACAGCCCCGCCAATTTGCAGGCGGCTTTTGCCGGTTGGGCACCCTATGTGCGGGATTTGCTGGCGCAGGTGAAAGCCCCGATTCTATGGGGATTTTTCGCACACCCGCCATTGCAGAATTGGGTCAAAGGCCGCGTGGCCCTGCTTGGTGATGCCGCGCATCCGATGTTGCCCTATATGGCGCAAGGGGCCTGTATGGGGCTGGAGGATGCTTGGGTGCTGGCGGCGATGCTGGACCGGATTTCAGATGTTTCCGAGGCTCTGGCGAGCTATGAACATCTGCGCAAACCTCGTGCGACCAAGGTGCAGGAGACCTCTTTGGGGAATTCGAAAATCTACCACGCGGAAAACCCGCTGGTGCGTTTCGGTTTGCATACGGGCATGGGGATTGCCGGAAAACTGGCACCCGGCCTGATGACGCAACGGTTTGACTGGATTTACAATCTGGATGTGACGCGCGCCGCCTAGAGGAAACCCAGAAAATGGCGAAATGCCAGAAATAAGCTATTTTAGCTGATTTTCCTAAAATCGCCCTATGCGTCGGGTCACTCTGGCAAGCTGTTTTGCCTTTTGCTTTTGTTCGCGCATTCGGCGTTTTTGCAAGCGCCGCTGAACCCGCTGTTCTTTGGTCAAAGGCACGTCATCCGGCGTGTCTTTGGCCAGCATGTCGATGCCTTTGTTAACGCCCTTGTTCATCACTTTGCGCATGACCATGCGCATAATCATGTTGAGTATCCGGTCCATTTTGCTGCTCCTGTGCACAGGTTATTCCCGACCTAACGGATGAATGTAGCGCAAGTAAGGCGGTGATCAATCGAACATGTCTTCCTGATCCTCTTCCTCGCCCTCTGCCTGCGCCAAAGCCATGCCGGGGGGCGGGCGGTTGTCGAGCAATCCCGCATCGCGTAATTCGCGCACGCCGGGCAGGTCGCGCGCGCTTTCGAGGCCGAAATGGTCCAGAAAGGTTTGCGTGGAGATAAAAGTTACAGGCCGCCCCCCGGCATGGCTTTGGCGCAGGCAGAGGGCGAGGA
>JALWOO010000439.1:1592-5320 GCA_027083485.1 Amylibacter sp.
GATCAAGCTTGGCCGGCGTCATCCGGCGCCGGCCAAGCTTGATCCATTCCAGTTCCAGCAGCAAATCCAACGTGCCGCGCGAAACGGATACACCGCGAATTTCTTCGATTTCAGAACGGGTTACCGGCTGATGATAGGCAATAATGGCCAGTGTTTCGATTGCTGCTCGGGACAGTTTCCGGGTTTCCTTGGCCTCGCGTTGCATCAGAAAACCCAGATCGGGGGCGGTGCGAAACGCATAGCCATCGCCGACCTTGACCACGCGCACCCCGCGCCCCTCGTAACGTTTGCGCAAATGCACTAGGGCCTCGCCCGCATCGGAGCCATGGGGCATGCGGGTCTGGATCTGGGCACGGCTGAGCGGTTCGGCGGTTGCAAAAAGGATGGCTTCGACCATGCGTTCCTGTTCGGCAATCGGGGGCGCTTCAAACAGGCTTTCAGAGTCTTCTTCAGGTTCGATGCTCATAGCTTGGCTCGTAATTGTAAGGGGGCAAAAGTTTCTTGTTGGCGGATTTCCAGCTTGCCAGCCTTTACCAGTTCCAAAGAGGCAGCAAAGGTCGCCGCTGTGGCGGAACGGCGTTGTTTGGGATCATTTTCCCAGCCGTCAGGCAAAAACTGGCTCAGGTCCGACCATTCGATCGCATGTCCGATAAGGGTTTTCATCCGTTCAAGGGCCTGCTCCATGGTGAACACATTATCGCGTTCTTTCATGTGCAAGGGTTCGAAACTGTCCTTGGTGCGCAGCCGTGCATAGGCCTGCATCAGGTCAAGCACGGTTGCCTTGTATTCAACGCTGCGTTTGACAGACATGTCTTCGGGCACACCGCGTGCAAAGAAATCGCGCCCCAGTTGGTCGCGCCCCATCAGGCGGGCGGCCACGCGGCGCATGGCTTCCAGCCGTTCGAGCTGAAACGCAAGATGCGCGGCAAGCTCTTCGCCGCTTGGTCCGGCCTCATTCGGATCGGGCGGCAGAAGCAGGCGGGATTTCAGGAAGGCCAGCCAGGCCGCCATCACCAGATAATCCGCCGCCAGTTCGATGCGAAGTTTTTTGGCTTGTTCAACAAATTCCAGATATTGTTCGGCCAGCGCCAGCACGGAAATCTTGCGCAGGTCCACCTTCTGGGTACGCGCCAGCGTCAACAGCAGGTCCAGTGGTCCCTCAAAGCCGTCCACATCCACGACCAGGGCCTCGGCCTTGATGCGTTCGGCGGTGGTGCTGCGGATATCCTCGGAGAACAGATCTTCAGCCATGGCTCAGGCTCTTGATTTCGGCCCATACTGCGGCGCGGTCAAATTCCAACGGGGGTTTGCGGGCAGCCAAAGCGGCATCGGCGCGGATGGCGGCCTTGCCGGTCAGGGCAGGGGTTTGGGCGAGGATCGGCTCCATTTCGGCGCGCTCCCCGTTGCAATGCAACAGCATATCACAGCCCGCCGCCAAGGCACCCTCGGCGCGATCACCGAAATCACCGCCAAGAGCGTGCATCGACAGATCATCACACATCAACAGCCCGTCAAAGCCGATATCCTGCCGGATCATATCAATGACAGGGGCCGACAAGGTGGCACATTTTTCCGGATCGATCGCCGTGTAAACAATATGGGCGGTCATTGCCATCGGCAGGTCGTTCAGCGCGCGAAACGGCGCAAAATCACTGCTGCGCAGCTCCGGTAAAGGGGTGTCCACCACGGGCAGGTTTTTGTGCGAATCCAGCGGGGTCCGGCCATGACCGGGAATATGTTTGATAATCGGCAAAACACCGGCCGCCAGCAGCCCGCTTGCTGTTGCGCGGCCCATCTTCGCCACCGTTTCCGGATCAAATCCGTAACACCGGTTGCGAATGATTTCGTGGCTGACATCGGTTGCCACATCCAGCATCGGCGCGCAATTCACGTCAAAACCCAGATCGTGCATTTCTGCGGCAATCAGTTGATAGCGCAAAAACATGGCCCGTTCAGATGCATTGGTTGCTTTGACAAAATCCAGCGCCGGTGTCCATTCATGCCAATGTGGCGCGCGCAAGCGCTGCACGCGCCCGCCTTCCTGATCCAGCAAAACCGGCGCATTGCGGCCCACGGTATCGCGCAAATCGGCAATCAGCGCGCGCAGCTGTGCCGGCGATTCAATATTGCGGGCAAACAGGATGAACCCCCACGGGTTTGCATCGCGCAAGAAGGCTTTTTCTTCGGTGCCTAGCTGTGGTCCTGAACAGCCCAGAATGACCGCATTAGCGCGGCTCATCTGGCTGTTACCGGAATGCAGGGCGTGCCGCGTGCCAGCAGAGCGGAACACAGGGTGCGGCTCTCGTCTTTGGAGGCAAAACCGACCGCGCGCAGGCGGAAGAACTTGCGACCACCGGATTCGGCGGCCTGAATCAGGCGTTTCTTGCCATCAAGCAGGTCGCCGTGCTTGGCAAAAAGCTTGTCCCATTCCTGCGCTGCCAGATCGCGGCTGTCATAGGCTCCAAGCTGCACGAGCCGGGTGCCAAGAGGCACGCTTTCGACGCTTTCTACAGATGCAGAGGGGCGGGCGCTGGCGGACTGGATGTCTTCCAGCTGCGCGGCAAGCCCCTGAGGGCGGGAAAACGGGCGCAAAGAGCGGCGCGGTGAATAAGGCGTGTCATGGATGACGCGGGCAGAACGTTGCTCGGTCAAAGGGGCCGGTTCTTGTGCCGGTTGTTCAACTTGCAAAGCCAGCTCTTGTTGCTCTGGCTGTTGCTCGGCAGGGGGCTCAGGTTTCTTGGTCGGGGTTTGGGCAGGTGTGAGCTCTGCATTGGCCAAATCTTCATTGGTCAACTGTTCCGGGGCCGGTGCCAAAGCAACCTGATTTGCCGGGGCGGCAACACCCCCGTTTGATTGTACGGAATTGACAGCCAAGCCTTGATGGCTGGCCTGTTCGCCGCCGGGATCGTCCGGTTGCACGCGGGCAGGGCCTTCCATGGCGCGAATGATAGGGACCTCGTTCGGGTTGCGGGTGCCAAGGGAAACGGCCCAATACCCGAACCCTCCAACGACAGCCAAAGAAGCTCCGGCGATGGCCCAATTCATCGCCATCCGCATCACGCCAAGGCCGCCGGCATCGGTTTGGGGGGATTCTGTTTTTGCTTTACGTTGCTTTGCCATCGGGTTCGCCTCTATCGTGCCCACAATATGTTGTGGGCTTAACTGCTCCAACCCCGAATTGAGCGATTTTTCTCGCTTCTATCGCATTTCCTGCATCGGGGTCACGCCTAGAATACCAAGACCAGCCGAAAGTACAACCGCCACGGCGCGAATCAAGGCAATCTTGGTTTGCGACAGGTCGTGATTTTCCGACTGCCAAAAGCGCATTTCCGGATTTGTTTTGCCCAGATTGTGCAAAGAATGGAATTCGGAGGCCAGTTCAAACAGGTAAAACGCAATCCGGTGCGGTTCGTGGTGTTTGGCGGCAAGCTCCAGCAAACGCGGCCATTCGCCCAGCTTTTTGATCAGCCGCTGTTCGGACTCATGGCCAAGGCGGGCCAGATCAACCCCCTGCAATATGGCATCGGACACATCCAGACCGCCTTCGCGGGCTTTGGTCATCACAGAGTTGATCCGCGCAAAGGCATATTGCACATAAAATACCGGATTGTCTTTGGACTGGTCCAGAACCTTGGCAAAATCAAAATCCAGCGGCGCATCGTTTTTGCGGGTCAGCATCACGAAACGGGTTACATCCGGTCCCACCAGATCAATCACATCGCGCAGGG
>JALWOO010000440.1 GCA_027083485.1 Amylibacter sp.
TTACGGCCGTCACATCAACACCCTGCTGCCCATTGCCACCGCTGTTGTACTGCGGGACTGGACCGGCCTGAAACAAATCGCGGTGATTATCGTGGCGGGGACGCTGGCGTCACACGGGCCAAAACGGTTGCTGAATAATGTGATGGTCGGCGACACCCGTCTGGGGCAGCGGCCCTATTCGCCTGACAGCCGCCACAACATGCCCTCGGGCCATTCCACGCTGGCGGGGGCCGGTGCCTATATTATGATCCGCCGCTATGGTCTGCTCTGGGCCTTGCTGGTGATACCGGTGATGCTGCTCACCATGTATGCGCGGGTGATGCTGGATATGCACACGATTTCGGCGGTGCTGGCGGGGGCCGGTACGGGTATGCTGGTATCGGCGCTATTCACAACTAAATTGCGCGATGCGGGCAAGCGGTTCATGGCGCTTTTTGGTCGTTAACGCCGAAAGCGCCCTAACGACAGCGCGCATTTGCCCGTTGCGTGCTGGAAAACACATAATCCGGCTTGTTCCCGAAATGACGGCTCAGGTTTTTGGTCCATGTCCAGCCGTCAAACTTGCCGTCCTCGTTGATATCCACCTCAATCAGATTGCCTTTACGCCGTCCGATCCGCACCGGACGCAGGAATTTTAGCGATTGGGGAATATCCACACGCCGCCCCTGACGGCAGATGGTGCCGCGCACCAGATCATTCTGATCCGACCCCGCCGAGCGGCGCAACCGCGCATCCCCGTTGCAGACAAACCGGCGGGCGTTGAAAACTGTCAGGGTGCGCTCTGTGGGCAGGGTAAACGCCCCGTTGCGCCCCCAAAAACCCGCCTCTGGTCCCAGCGCCGGATTTTGCACATTCACATCAATCGGCAAGCCCCCGCGCCCGCAATCCGACCCACCGGCAAGCCAATGCGGATCCACCTGTGTTTGAAACAGGGTCCAGTTGCCGGAGCGGTGAAAGGCGCTGCTGCCCGGAAAGGCGGGCGATGCCATGATCCAGGCGTAATCAATCAGGCCGGCCTGACGCAGAACCGTCAAGGCATCCCCGTCGCCATAGGCCCCGAGCCGGTACCCCGCCCGATCCATGGCCTTGCGCAGGGTTTTGAAATAGGTCAGCATTTTGGCTTTGGTCGCGGTGTCGGTCCGGCTGAAATTGAAATCCACCCCGAAATAGATCGCGCTGCCCTGTGGTTGGCCCACAAGGTGCGCTTGCGCAAGGGCGGCGCGCACGTCCAGCGCGGCCTCGCTTTGCGCGGAACGCCCGCTTGCCGAGGGGGCGCAATCGGCGTCGGGTAAATTGACGATGTTGCCCTGCCGGTCCGGACGCTGACCGTCGAATTTGTATTTGCTGCTTGAGCGGTACTGATAGATCGACAAAATCCCCATGCCCGCCGCCAGAATATCTGCCGCCTCTGTGCCAAAGGCAAAACGTTTGTCCGGCAGGTTGTCCTGTGCGCAGCGCGCATAATAGCGCCCGATCACCTGCACACCGGCGCGGCGCAACTCTTGCAAATAGGGGCGCGTGTCCCAGGCCGTATCAATTATTGCAATCCGCGCCGGATCCGCCGCAAATACGGCAACCGGCAAGGCCAGAGCGGCCAGCAAACCAAGGAAAAGACGCATATCAAAAGCTTTCAGAAACAAAATACAGCGCGATTGTGCCAGAGCCATCGACAGACAGCAAGACTGTGGTGCTATTGCCTCACTTCCCTGTGAGTTTTCTTTCTGCACGCTTGCTTGCCCATGCAAGGCGACCCATGTTTAGGGTCAGGACCCTAGTGAGAACAACAGGAGTGCGCCGATGGACAAGGGCAAAATCACATTTACCGGTCATTCCGGCCATAAACTGGCCGCGCGTCTGGATTTACCCGGCGGGCAGTTGCGGGCCACGGCGATTTTTGCCCATTGTTTCACCTGCTCCAAGGACATTCCCGCCGCACGCCGGATTGCGCAGCGGCTGGCCTCGATGGGGATTGCGGTTTTGCGGTTCGATTTCACGGGTCTGGGCC
This sequence comes from Amylibacter sp., assembly GCA_027083485.1. Lineage (GTDB taxonomy): Bacteria > Pseudomonadota > Alphaproteobacteria > Rhodobacterales > Rhodobacteraceae > Amylibacter. The sequence continues at coordinate 2,006 of JALWOO010000440.1, forward strand.
ATTCCGAAGGCGAATTTTCCAACACCGATTTCACCAGCAATGTGCAGGATCTGGTACTGGCGGCGCAGTATCTGACCGAGCATAAATCCCCCCCTACCCTGTTGATCGGCCATTCGCTTGGCGGGGCGGCGGTGTTGCGCGCGGCGGGGGATATTGACTCTGTCAAGGCGGTGGTGACCATCGGTGCCCCGGCCTGCCCGAGCCATGTGGTGCATAATTTTGCAAGCTCCCTTGACCAGATCAAGCGCGATGGTCAGGCAAAGGTCTCGCTCGCCGGGCGCGGGTTTACCATTACGCAGGATTTCGTCGAGGATATTTCCAAGGCCTCGCTGCTGCCCGCCGTGGCCAAGATGAAAAAGGCCTTGCTGGTGATGCATTCGCCCACGGATGAAATTGTCGGCATTGACAATGCGGGCGAGATTTTCAGCGCGGCCAAACATCCCAAAAGCTTTGTCACGCTGGACAATGCGGATCATTTGCTGACCAATCGTGCGGATGCGGAATACGCCGCCGAGGTTATCGCCGCCTGGTCGGCCCGTTATCTGGGCATCCGCCAACCTGCCGCCCCTATTGGGGCCCCCGAAGGCATCGTGCGCGCCACAGAGGCAGACCCGCAGGGTTTTTTGCAGGATATCACCGCCGGTCCATTGCACCACACCCTTGCCGATGAACCGCTGACCTATGGTGGCACCGACAAGGGCATGTCGCCCTATCAATTCCTGTCTGCCGGTCTGGCGGCCTGTACCTCTATGACCATCCGCATGTATGCGCGGCGCAAACGCTGGCCGTTGCAGCATGTGTTTGTGGATGTCACCCATGACAAGGTTCACGCGCAGGATTGCGATACCTGCGAAGCCACCGTCGGCAAGGTGGATCAATTCAAACGGGTGGTGCATCTGCAAGGGCCTCTTGACGATGAACAGCGCCAAAAGCTGCTGGAAATCGCCGACAAATGTCCGGTGCATCGCACCTTGCACGGGGAAATATCCGTGGTCACGCGCCTGTCCAACACCCGCTAGATCGCCTGCGAATCGCTTTGCTTAACATGTGATGCAACCGGTGATTTCAAAAAAATTGTAAAATTTTGTAAAGAATGCGAGTCGATTTCGCATTTTTCCAAGCCCGTTTTCCCGTATTTCTGCATTATTCAGGCGCATTCGGACCACTAGGGACAGTATGCACTTGAGGTTAAACCACAACACTGGCACATTTCCCCGACATATCACGGGGGTGGGACATGAAATCGAAATACATTCTGGCTTTGGGGCTGACAGTCGCATTTGGCGCAACACAGGTCGCTGCGCAAACCTGCGGTGGCATATACAAAGTGAAACGCGGCGATACGCTTTCACAGATTGCCGATTCACAATACAAAGACGCCAAAAAGTGGTCCGCGATCTATCGCGCCAATATCAAAAAGATCGGCAAAAGCCCCAACAACATCCGTCTGGGGGCGAAATATGTGCTGCCTTGTATTGACGGCATGCCGCAAGGCCTTGATGGCGGCAAAGCGGCAACCACCGCTTCTGCTCCGGCAAAAGCCGCCGCCGTGCAGGTGGCCAGAAAGACCTCTGGCGGGTTGTCCGCAAGTCCTGGTCCGCTCAAACTGTTGGTGGCCGATGATTATGCGCCGTTTCTGGGGCGTCAATCCTATCACGACGGCATGATTCAGGATGTGGTTCTCACGGCCTTTAAAAACAATCCCAAAGTCGGAGCCTATAAATCCTACTGGATCAACGACTGGTCCGCGCATCTGGACCCGTTGTTGACGGATGCAATTATGGACATCGGTTATCCGTGGTTGCAGCCGGATTGCAAATCCAAACCGGATGCCTATCGCTGTCAGAATTTCCTGTTTTCGGACCCGATGTTTGAAATGCTGATCATGCTGTTTACCAATAAAAACCGCCCGATAACCTATACCGAAGACAGCGATCTGTATGGCAAAACCCTGTGCCGGCCCAAGGGCTATTACACCCATGATCTGGACAAGGACGGGCGCAACTGGATGACCAACAAAAAGGTCAAACTGGAACAGCCTGTGACTCTGGCCGATTGTTTCGAGATGCTGCAACAAGGCAAAGTCGACGCCGTGGCCATCAACGAATTCACCGGTCGCGCCAAGATCAAGGAACTGGGCCTGCAAGACGATGTCGAGGTGATCCAGTCGCGGCCCTTGTCAATCGAGGGGCTGTATGTGATCGTGCATAAAACCCACCCCAACGCCAAGGCCATTATTGATCTGGTGAATGACAGCCTCGCCAAAATCAAGGCATCCGGCAAGTATCAAAAAGTGATTGACGATCACCTGTCAAAAATCTGGGCCGAGTTTTAGGGCATAAAACATGGCATCCGTATCTTGGGGGATCAAAATGCTTAGGAAACTGATATTCGGGCTGTTTTTGGCGCTGCTGTCCCAGCCCGCGCTGGCGCAAAGTGAATGTTCGCAGGAACATATCCTGCAACCGGGGGAAACGCTGCTGTCGGTGGCGGAAAAATTCTATGGGGACCGCAGCCGCTGGTCGGTGATTTACTATGCCAATGAATCCGCCTTGGCGGGCAAGCTGATTGATTTGCCCGAAGGCATCCGCCTCAAGGTGCCCTGCATTAAAAAGACCACCAAACCGGACCCGACCCCTTTGTTGCAAAAAGACGCGGGAATCCGGTTCTTGACCGGATCCAATTATGCGCCGTTTACGGATAAAAACTGGCCCGGCCAGGGCATGATCACCGAACTGGTCAATGCGGCGATGGAAGAAAGCCCGTCGCCGGTGCCGTTTTCGATCACCTGGGAGGACGACTGGTCCAAACACCTGTTTCCATTGCTGGACAACAAGGAATACGACATGGGGTTTCCATGGCTGAAACCCGATTGCAAGGCCGACCCCAAGAACAAACGATGTGCGAATTTCCATTTCTCCGATCCGATTTTTAAAATTCTGGTGCTTCTGTATGTCCCCTTTGACAAGCCGATAAAATTCGATCGGGACCGCGATATCCTGGGCAAAACCCTGTGCCGCCCCAAAGGCTATTTCACTCATGATCTGGACCGCAAAGGCCGCAAATGGCTGACAAAAAAGCTGATCACACTGGTACAACCCGACACCCCTGAAGCCTGTTTCGAACTGCTGATGCAGGGCGAGGTCGACGCAGTAAGCCTGAACGAGTTTCTGGGCTGGCGAAAAATTCAGGAAATGGGCCTAAAGGGCAAGGTCGTCACCGCGCAGCGCCCGATTTCCACCGAGAGCCTGCATGTGATCATTTCCAAACGACACTGGCGCGGTACGACCCATTTGTACCGGTTCAATGC
>JALWOO010000441.1 GCA_027083485.1 Amylibacter sp.
CTGCACAGGATTGCCCAAAAGCCCTATCTGAAGGACACACCGGATTACCTGGTGTCCTTTCTGGCCGCCGAAATTCTGGCCCGCCGTTTTGGGCCGCAATCATTGTTGGAATATTGGCGCACCGTGGGAACCGGCCTGCCTCCCGAAGAGGCATTTTCACAGGTGTTTGGCCTGACACTTCCCGCCTATGAGCAAGAGTTTGAAGCCCTGCGCAAAGACATCCGCCTTGCCAAGGAATTCATCCAGAAACCATAAAGAACCGTGTTTCGCGTTAGCGGCCCTCGTATTTTGCCGGACGTTTATCCAAAAAGGCACTCACGCCTTCCTGAAAATCATAGGTACGGCCTGCCTTGCCTTGCAGCGTGGCTTCGGTTTCAAGCTGCTCTTCCAATGTGTTGTCAAAGCTGCCCCGCAAGGCCTGTTTAGTCAGGCGATAGCCTTCGGTGGGACCATTGGCCAGTTGTTTGGCTCGCTCGGCCACCTTGTCGCGAAAACTGATGTCCGGTGCCATTTCCCAGATCATGCCCCAGTCTACCGCCTGTTTGGCGCTGACGGGTTCGGCAAACAGTGCTGCCCCCATGGCACGGGCCATGCCAACCTGACGCGGCAACCAGTAGGTGCCACCGGCATCGGGGATCAGGCCAATGCGGCTAAAGGCTTGCAGGAAAATCGCGCTCTCGGTGGCGATGACCACATCACAGGCCAGCGCAAGGTTGGCCCCCGCCCCCGCCGCAGCGCCATTTACGGCAGCAATCGTCGGGATCGGACAATCGAAAATGGCACGTAGCATGGGTTCGTATTCATCGCGCAACACACCTTCCATATCGATGGTGGCAACCGTTTTGGCATCACCCAGATCCTGCCCCGAACAAAAGGCTTTCCCGGCACCCGTAATCACCAGAACCCGCCCGTCCAGAGGCGCTCGTTTCACCGCATGCAGCAATTCCCCGCGCATCTGTGTGTTCAGCCCATTCATCACATCCGGCCGGTTCAAAGAAACTGTAACAACCTGATCGGCAGTGGAGTAGATAATGGTTTCATATGGCATGAGAGGCTCCTGTCAGTTTCCCCGACAATAGGTCAAAACCCCGAATTGAAAAGCCGCAACGTGGCGTTATTTCTCTAACAAAGTCGCCAAGCGCGCCTGTTCCTCTGCCGACAGGTCATCCGGTTTGTCCTTGGGGCGGCGGCGAATGAAGACCACAGCCACAATCAGCCCGAGGAACAATGCCAGCGGGCCACTCGCCCACAACGCAATGTTCGACAATGAAAACGGCGGTTTCAACAGCACATATTCGCCATAGCGTGCCACCACGAAATCCACCACCTGTTTATCATCATCCCCCGCCGTCAGGCGTTCGCGAACCAACAGACGCAGATCGCGCGCCACATCGGCATTCGAACTGTCGATATTCTCGTTCCGACACACCACACAGCGCAACCCCTTGGAAATCTCGCGGGCGCGGGATTCCAGAACCGGATCTTTCAGTATCTCGTCCGGCTGCACCGCCAATACAGGTGTGGCCAGAAGCACCAGAATAAAAATCAAATGTTTCATGTGTCTACTCCGCTGGAACTGCATCAGGGGTTTTGCGCCGCGCAGTAGATGCCACACGATACCGCCGGTCGCTCATGCTCAGTACGCCGCCAATAGACATCACCAAAACACCGATCCACATCCAAACCGTAAATGGCTTGATATAGGTGCGCATCGCCCAGGAACCGTCTTCCTGACGGTCGCCAAGAACCACATAGAGGTCACGGGTCAAACTCGTATCAATCGCGGCCTCTGTGGTTGGCATTCTTTGCACCGGATAAAACCGTTTTTCCGGGGCCAGTTGCGCCACAACGCGGCCATTTTTATAGGCAGTTACATTACCGATATCGGCCTTGTAGTTTTTACCTTGCGAGCGATCTACCGAATTGAGCTGAAACTCATAACCACCCACCGCAAAGCGATCGCCCAGGTTGACCACACGGATATCCTCGACCTCCCAAGCCGTAACAGCAGAGATGCCAAAGATCGTTAATCCCAGCCCGGCATGGGCAATCGCCTTGCCCCATTCCGAACGTGGCAGATTGCGCAACCGACGCAGCACTTCGTCAACAGGAGCCTTGCCAAACCGCGCGCGGCTCAACAAATCAACGGCAGATCCCGCCACCAGCCAGGCCGCCAACGCCAGCCCGACAGGGGCCAACATGCGCCCGCCCGTATCCATGCTCCAAACGAAAATCCCCACAGCCGAAGCAAGGATCATCGCGCTGCGCAGAGTCTGAACAGATTTACCCAGCCGCGCGCGTTTCCATGACAACATCGCCCCGATCGGCATGAAAATCGCCAAAATCACCATGAAGGGCGTAAAGGCCATCTCGAAAAACGGTGCCCCGACCGACACTTTACGCCCCGTGGTGATTTCCGCCACCAAAGGCCATACCGTACCGGCAAACACCACCGCCGCCGCAACAGCCAATAACAGATTGTTCAGCACAAGCCCGCTCTCGCGGCTGACGAAACTGAACACTGTATTGCTTTTCAGGCTGGAAGCCCGAAATGCAAACAAGGTCAGTGCGCCGCCGATGGCCAGCACCAGAATGCCCAGAATAAACACCCCGCGTTCGGGGTCATTGGCAAAGGCATGCACCGAGGTAATCACACCGGAGCGCACAATAAAGGTCCCGATCAGCGAGAAAGAGAAAGCCAGAATGGCCAGCAACACGGTCCAGGCCTTCAGCGTGTCGCGTTTTTCCACCACAATCGCGGAATGGAGCAGTGCGGCAGCAATCAGCCAAGGCATAAAGGAGGCATTTTCAACCGGATCCCAGAACCACCAGCCACCCCAGCCGAGTTCGTAATAGGCCCACCAGGAGCCAAGCCCGATACCGATGGTCAGCGTTACCCAGGCCAGCAAAGTCCAGGGCCGCACCCATCGCGCCCAAGCCGCATCTACCCGCCCTTCGATCAGCGCCGCTACGGCGAAACTGAACGACATCGACAGCCCCACATAGCCCATATACAAAAACGGCGGATGAAAGGCCAAACCCGGATCCTGCAACAGCGGATTCAGATCATTGCCATCAAGCGGCGGGTTCGCCAGACGCAAAAACGGGTTGGACGTAAAAATCAAAAAACCCAGAAAAGCCGAGGATATCATCGACTGAACGGCCAAAACCCGCGCTTTCAGAGTGGCCGGAAGGTTGCCGCCCAGTACGGCCACCATAGCGCCGTAAGTTGCCAGAATGAATATCCACAAAAGCATGGAGCCTTCATGATTGCCCCAAACACCGGTAATTTTATAGAGCATCGGTTTGAGCGAGTGGGAGTTTTCCACCACCAGCAACACCGAAAAATCAGAGGTCACAAAGGCCCAGGTCAATGCGCCAAACGCAATCGCAATCAGAACAAATTGCAAAATTGCAGTGGTTCCGGCCAGTTGCATCCAGCTGGCCCAGTTTTTGGAGGCCCCGATCATGGGAACCGTCATTTGCACGAGAGAAACGGCAAAAGCCAACAGGATGGCAAAATGGCCAAGTTCGATAATCATAAGAAGCCCTCTTTTGAGTCTGCCCCTTATACCGCGCACACATCAAATTTGAAATCACTACATTGTTATTTTACCGTTTCGCCGCAGTTTATGCCCCCTCCCGCAGCCAATCCTTTATGGCGGCATTTTCATCAAGAACCTCAGGTGTTTCAGGTGCGGCAACACTCTGCCTGCCCGCGTATTTTTGCGCCCGTTTGTAATGCAGTTCGCGCGCACCGAAATAAAACGAGACAATCGCCCCGAGCAGCCACCACAATTCACGCGGCACCGTATCCAGCCCGATCATGCGCTCTGAAAATCCGGCCGGATCCAGCATGGCATAGACAAACAAACAAACCGTTCCCAAGGCCAAAACCGGACGCGGCAAGCGGTTCAGCCCGTTCACCAGCCTGTTAAACCAGCCCTCTTGCACCAGTTTATACTCAAGCCCGTATTGTTCCAGCGCCTCGCCGAATTCTTCGTGATCGTATCTTTGGCGTTTAGTAGCATTGGGCACGAAGACCTCTGTTACCTCTTTGACCGAGCGACCAAACCCGAATAAATCGCGGATCAACCCCATTTTGCACACCTCCGTTGATGTTCCTTCAGGCTCAGGTGATATTTGGGCGAAATAAATTCCTCTGCGCGGGTAATCCAGCCGCCTTTGCCGCCATCCCGACGGCGCGCATATTTTCGCGCCGAAATACGCCGGTCCGCCAGACGGTAATAATAATTCCTCCGCGCAATCCCATAGGCATCGGCGATGAACTCGGGCGCTTTGGCAACGGCTTTCTGGCTGGCCTCAATGGTTTGGGGACCGATTTCCCCGTCAACCGTCACCGGAAAGCCGAATTCCGCCAACAACCGTTGCAGGATTTTCACCGCATTGGCACCCGCATTTACGTACATGTCAAAAACACTGGCTTGCAACACCCGGGGCAACGCCCCGATGCGCGGGCGAACAAAATAATGGTCTTTGAAAATATCGACGGCCTGCTGTGCGCTTAAGGCCTGCACATCGCGCGCATCCACCTTGCCATCGCGGGTCAAATCAAGCCCGAGCCGGCGCATGGTGTGGATTGTCACCCCGTATTTGGTAGCCCCGCCCGGATCATCCGGATCATTCACATAGCCGCCTTCACGGCGCACAATATTTCTGGCGATCTGGTCTACTGAAAACATATTCCACCCAATTCATTGATAAATCGGGGGGATTTTTAGTCTCTAAACCCTAATAATGCGTAGCAACAGCGCACGCTAAGCATTTCGCATTAAGGAATGCGTTCGTGCCCTATGCATCCGGTTTTTCGTAAATTCCCTGCTCTTTCAACGCGTCAATCACCTCTTTGGGCATGTATTCTTCGTCATGTTTGGCAAGGATTTCCGTCGCCACAAAGGTGCCATTCACCAGATTTCCCGTGGCAATCATGCCCTGACCTTCGTCAAACAGATCAGGCAAAATGCCGGTGTAACTGACAGGAATAGACGCGCCACCATCTGTCACCAGAAATTCCACGTGTGTACCATCTTTTTGCAGGGTTCCGGTTTCCACCAGCCCGCCAATGCGAAAGACTTCGCGTGGACCAGGCGCATGTTCGGCAATCTGCGAGGGGCTGCGGAAAAACTCGATGCCATCTCGCGCCGCATAACCGATCAGGCCACCGGCGATGGCCAAAAAGGCAAACCCCGCAACTATCAACTGAATTCTGCGTTTTTTCTTTAGGCCGGCCATTTATTCATTCCTTTCGCGAAAACGTCGCAAAGCAGCATTGAACTCTGCCCCGAAAATAATG
>JALWOO010000442.1 GCA_027083485.1 Amylibacter sp.
GATGGCCGATTATGGCGTCAGCGAGGCGGAACTTGCCGCCGATTTCGCAGCCTTTCAGGAAACCGGATATGCCGCAAACTTTGGCCGGATTGTTGCCGGCACCAGCGCGATATCCGTGCCGGTGATGACCGGAGCCGGACGGCTGGTGGCCGCAATCGCCATTGGCGCAATAGATGCCCGCATGACACCGGAACGGATCAACACAGTCCTGATACCGGCCATGCGCGAAGAAGCAGCGCTGCTGACGCAGCGCATTGATGAAATGGAACAAGGGTAGATCAGGTGAATACGGCAACCCATAATACCGCACGGGCGCGGGAACTTCTGGCGATGATGGAACGCATCCGCGCCTTTGAGGAACAGGCCATTCTGGCCGCAGAGCGCGATAAACTGGTACTTGGGGCAATCCACCCCTCGATCGGTCAGGAGGCCTGCGCCGCAGGTGTCATGCAGGCACTGAACAGGGATGATATTTTGCTATCCACCCATCGGGGCCATGGTCACACGCTGGCCAAAGGTGCCGATGCATTGGCAATGATGCGCGAACTGCTGGGGCGGCACGGGGGGTGCTGCGGAGGTAAAGGCGGTTCCATGCATATTGCCGATTTCGGGGTGGGGATGCTTGGCGCCAACGGGGTGGTTGGCGCCAACATCACCATTGGTGCAGGCGCGGCGCACGGGATCAAACTGCTGGGAGACAACCGCATCGTGGTGGATGTGTTTGGCGACGGGGCGATCAATCGCGGGCCGTTTCTGGAGGGGATCAACTGGGCCAAGGTCTTTGACTTGCCGGTGATGTTTGTCTGCGAGGACAACCAGTATTCCGCCACCACCAAAACCAAAAGCGTCACCGCTGGCCAAGGGGCCGCTGCGCGGGCGAAATCGCTGGGGCTGAAGGCCACGGTGATTGATGGCAACAACGTCGAGGCCGTGGCCAATGCCGCCGATGAAATCACCGCCCGCCTGCGCGCCGGTGGTGCGCCGGAAATGCTGCATCTGATTACCTATCGGCGCACGGGGCATACCTCGTTTGATCCGGCCAGCTATCGCCCTGAAGGCGAAGCCGCGCGGGAGGAAAAGCTCAATGATCCGATTGCCCGTCAACGCAAAGTACTGGCCGATATGGGCGCGAGCGAGGATGAACTCGACGCCATCCACCAGACCGCGCAAACCGAAATGATCGAGGTTCTGGCCAAGGCCGCCGCAACGCCTTTTCCCGATGACAACACCGCGTTTCTGGAT
>JALWOO010000443.1 GCA_027083485.1 Amylibacter sp.
AGTCTGGAAATGTGTGATCACATATTTACCCCCTGCAAATGATTCGGCGTTGCATCTAGGAATAGCCCAGCCTGTCGGGCAGATCCGTGCCGATATACGTCCTGAAAACCTGCAAAATTTCCGGTTCCAGGGCGGAAAAAGAGGTCTCTCTGGCCTTGGCGATATATTCCGCGCGCGTGGCCTCGTTATCCACAAACTCGGCGCGAATGGGGCGATCCGGCAAGGCAGGGGTTTGCGTTTTCAGCGGCAGATAGCGGGCAAAACCGGTCAGGGTTTTTTCCGGCTCCAACAGCAGATCCTCATACCGGATCACATGGAAATTGTCGTATTTTTCCGCAAAATCCAGATAGGATTGCACCTTCAGCCGCCATAATTCCAACGGCGAGTCCAGAACCGCCCCGTCAAGATTGTCCCGCGGGCGGGTTTTCCACGGCGTCTGAATGAAGGTCGCGAAATCCGGCGACACCTTCCCGAAAACATGAAACGGGTTTTTCTGCATGGATCGCGCCCAGGCCACAGGATGACGGACGCTGCAAATCACCTGACACCCCTGCGGCTTGAAAAATTCTTCTATGAAGCGCTCCGTCACCAGCGCATGTTTCCAGCCGCCGGTCTCAGGCAGCCAGTTCCTGTGCTTTTTATCCTCTATATGCTCGACATACATTTCACGAAATTTCCGCGGGATCACCGCGCGGCTTACAACAAACCTTTCCCAAAGCGTCCGCTCCCCGATGTGGGGAAACAGGTGAACGTCGAAGTTATCACGAAGGGTTTCCGCAAGAAAATTCGTTCCGGAATTCCTTTCCCCGAGGATTTTCACGCTGCGCGTCATATAGGCCTTTGGTATTTTACAAACCTGCATAGGGTTCATTCATATCAAAAACAACAAAGGCGCGCCATCCGGAATGACGCGCCCTTTGAAATTGTAATCCGGCTTAAGCCAGCGAAGGATCAATTTCCTTGCAGGCCGTGACCAGGCCTTTAACGGCGTCGATGGATTTGTTCAGCATGGCTTGTTCGGCGTCGTCCAGCTTGATTTCCACAACCCGTTCGACACCACCGGCGCCGATTACGGTCGGGGCGCCGACGAACAGGCCCTTGATGCCATAGGCGCCGTCAACATAGGTGGCGCAGGGCAGGACGCGTTTCTGGTCTTTCAGGAACGCCTCCGCCATCATGATGGCGGATGTTGCCGGTGCATAGAATGCGGAACCGGTTTTCAGCAGGCCGACGATCTCG
>JALWOO010000444.1:0-11575 GCA_027083485.1 Amylibacter sp.
CAAACTTATCATTTATCCCAGTATCAGCAAGGCGCTCCTTTATCATCTGACGGCAGACCCCGATGAATTAATTGATCTGGCCGGTAGAGAGGAATACAAAGCAGTCATGAAGACACTTTTTCAAAAACTTTTTAAACTTCAGAAAGAGACGGGTGATAAGCAGGATTTAATAAAAATTTATCAAAGGTATCTGCTATGAGTTGTGCGAAGCAATATCTTTTATTTTTTTACCGTAAAGCTGAGCACGGCGCCATTTTCTGACGGAATTCACTAAGAATATCTCATCACAGTTGTACAGCTGCGCTATAGAAATTTTACGTTCGTATATTTTACCGTGATCTATCAGCCATTGGCGGATAGTTTTACGCGGGGTCGCGGACGCCGACGCGCTTTTAATCAGTGACTCCGCCTGTTCAAAAACCTGCACTTTGGCCCCGCGCAGAGCCATGGCCAGCGCTGCCGCTAAGCCGCCGATTCCGGCACCAATCACCGCGATATTTTTTCCATGTAAATGCATATCTTGTTCCTTGCTCACAAAAAAACCGACGCCCTATTGAGCGTCGGTTTCTGGTATTCTTGTCTGAGTCATCGTCTTATCTATCCCGATGAACCTTTTCTTTGCGTTCGTGGCGTTCTTGTGCTTCCAGCGACAAGGTTGCAATCGGGCGTGCGTCCAGACGTTTCAGGGAAATCGGCTCCCCCGTGTCCTCGCAATAGCCATAAACACCTTCTTCGATCCGGCGCAAGGCTGCGTCGATTTTCACCACGAGTTTGCGCTGGCGATCGCGTGTGCGCAATTCCAGCGCCCGGTCGGTTTCTTCAGAGGCACGATCCGCCACATCCGGAATATTGCGCGTACCCTCTTGCATGACCTCAATGGTTTCGCGACTATCTGCCATTAACGAGTTTTTCCACTCAATCAGTTTGTTCCGAAAATACTCGGTCTGACGTTCGTTCATGAACGGTTCATCGTCAGCAGGCCGGTAATCGGTATCCAGAATGACCTCCGCTTTCATTCTTCACCCTCACTATGCTGGTTAATACAAGCAGTTAACTCTGCTTTCGAGAGTGCATGTATCCGGATTCCCGTTCGTTGTCACCCCCGCATCGTCACCTGTGTATGTATTGTGAACAGAACGACGTTGCGTTAACCACGATTACGCGCCGTTGCCGCCAATGCCAGCCCGTCAACCACTGCGGTAAAGGCCTCTGTCTGATGTACACAAGCCTGTGGAAACATTTCAGCCATCAGGGTTTGCACATCCTCAATCAGGCTGGACCCCCCTACGAAAATAACACTCCCCACCTGTGTTGCTCCGATTTCAGCCGCCTTTAGCGTGTCCAGAACCCCCGCCTTGATCGCGCCCATATGATCCGCAAGGGAGGCCGTCAGCATATCCTGACCCAAAGCCACCTGTAGGCCTTTTTCTACGATCGAAAGGTTAATATTCCCCCCGCCCCCGCCGGATTTATTGGCAGCGATTTTACCCGCCTCCACCGCAAAGGCCACATCATGGCCAAGCTGGCTTTCCAACACGTCAAACAACCGGCCAAACAGCTGCGGCTTCACCGCCTGTTGGCGCAGATGCGCGACCTCTTGCAGCACTTCCGGCGTGTAAAGAAAAGGGATCATCTGCCACGTTGCCAGATCATAAAACAGCCTGTTCGGGGCGATGAGAGTTCCTGCTCCCATGGCATTTTTGATCTCGGCCCCGCGACCCAATTCCGGCATCACATGGTCAAAACTGATCGAGCGATCAAAGTCGGTGCCGCCGATCCGTACCCCGTGGCTGGCCAGAATATCGATACCGCCGGAGGCCTTGCGAAACAGCGTGAAATCCGATGTGCCCCCGCCAATATCCACGATCAGATGCACGGTGTTTTCATCCCCTGCCGGATTGGCCGCCAGTGCCGCTGCTTCGGGTTCGAACATGAAATCAACGCCCTTGAAACCGGCGCGCAAATAGCATTCCGTCAGATCCGCCAGCGCCTGAGCATCCCGCGCTGCATTGTCCGAATGAAAATGCACAGGACGGCCGGAAAGCGCATAGTCAAAACGCTGGTGGCAGGCGTCTTCGGCGCGGGTTTTGATGCGCGTCAAAATACGGGCAATGATATCGACAAAGCTGAGGGATTCGCCCAGATAGCGGCGTTTTTCATGCATCAAAGAAGTGCCGAGGATGCTTTTCAGCGCCCGCATATAGCGCCCTTCCAGCCCCGCCATCAAAGCCCGGTTCGCCTGCGTGCCAAACACCGTTTTGCGCGCGTCAAAATCAAAGAAAATCGCCGTGGGGATGGTTTTCTGCCCCGGTTCGATATCCACCAGATACGCTTTGCCGTTAACCGCGATTCCGGCGGCGGAATTGGAGGTTCCAAAGTCGATACCAAGGGTGTTTTGTGTCATAACCGGCACCTGTGCAGAGAGGGGAACGGCGCGACTTAAGGCAGTTTGCGCCACGTCGCAACCCCATAGCGGTTGAAAACTCTGGCGAGGGCAAGGCTTTTGCGATATTGCAGCGCAAACAGGAATGGAATGGACGCAAAGATGAAATTCGAAGGCACCAAAGACTATGTTTCAACCGACGACCTGACCGTCGCCGTAAACGCCGCAATCGCGCTGGAGCGCCCGTTGCTGGTTAAAGGGGAGCCGGGCACCGGCAAAACCGAGCTGGCCTTGCAAGTGGCCGCCTCGCTGGGCCTGCCGATTCTGGAATGGAACATCAAATCCACCACCAAGGCGCAACAGGGCCTGTATGAATATGACGCGGTTTCGCGATTGCGCGACAGCCAGCTAGGTGATGAACGTGTGAACGATGTGCGAAATTACATCAAAAAGGGCAAGCTCTGGCAGGCTTTTGAGGCGAACGAACGGCTGGTGCTGCTGATCGACGAAATCGACAAGGCCGACATCGAATTCCCCAACGACCTGTTGCAGGAACTGGACAAGATGGAATTCCATGTTTACGAAACCGGCGAAACCATCAAGGCCAAACAGCGCCCGATTGTGATCATCACCTCCAACAACGAAAAAGAACTGCCCGACGCATTTTTGCGCCGCTGTTTTTTCCATTACATCCGCTTTCCCGATGCACAGACCATGAAACAGATCATCGATGTGCATTTCCCCGACATCAAACAATCGCTGGTGCAAGAGGCCCTGAGCCAGTTTTTCGAAATCCGCGAAACCCCGGGGCTGAAGAAAAAGCCCTCTACCTCCGAAGTGCTGGACTGGCTGAAACTGCTGCTTGTCGAGGATCTGGATGCGGCGGATTTGCGGCGCGATGGTGCCAATGCTTTGCCCAAATTGCATGGGGCTTTGCTCAAAAACGAACAGGATGTACACTTGTTTGAACGATTGGCATTCATGGCACGGGGTAAGCGATGACAGCAAAGGTTCGCCTGGAACCAGTATCCGGTCAGGGGGCGCGATATTTTTTGCAGCGCGCTTTCTTGCGATTCTGTGCAACAAGCAAACCCGAAGATATTTTCGTAAAAAAATCGAAAATTTTTTTCGATATTCAAATAGATTTGTTTTCTTGTCTTGGCAAAAGGGTCGGGCAAGCGATCGGATTGGATAACTTTCTGTATAAAAACCGTTTTTTCAATTCAGGGGGGCGGTGCTACCTGAAAGACCGGTTCGCAAATCGCGACACACGCGGGGCGCGCGCCGGTGGAGCCTCGTTCAAGGCCCCGTTTTCGCAAGTATCCGGCCACAATTCTGCCCGAAACTCTTGGTTAACCACAAAGGGTAACGTTCAGGTGCAGAGATTATATGACCGCGCGGCCAGCCTGACCCCATTTGTAGAGTATCCAGTATGACCCGTTTTAAATCACTTTTCTTCTCCATTTCCGCATTGGCGCTTTCGGCCTGCGGGGCAACCCAATCCACAGGGGTGGCCAAACGGGCGCAGGAATTTGAAAACTGGCCCGCCATGCAGGCTTTTGCCGCCAACCGTGCCGCCAGCACAGCCCCCCGATCCAATCGCGATATTTTTACCGAATTTCTGGACCTGAGTTTCAGCCTTGAAAGTGGGCAGCGCATCCCGCGGTTGACCCGTTTTGAAGGCCCGATCACGGTCGCCTTTGCCCAACCGGTCAAACCGGTTACCAGTCGCGATATGGACAAGCTTTTATCCCGTTTGCGTAATGAGGCAAACATGGACATATCCCGCATTTCCGACCCGGAAAATGCCAATATCGTAGTGGAAACCATGCCAAAAGCAGAATTGCAACGCACAGCACCCTCAGCGGCCTGCATTGTGGTTCCGCGTGTTTCCAGCTGGGCCGAATTCCGCAAATTCCGCCGCAACCGGCTCACCGACTGGTCTTCACTTGAGCGCCGCAAACGGGCGATGATTTTTATGCCCGAGGATATCTCGGCACAGGATGCCCGCGATTGCCTGCACGAAGAACTTGCACAGGCACTCGGCCCGCTCAATGATCTGTATCGCCTGCCGGACAGTGTGTATAACGACGATAATTTCCACATCGTTCTGACCGCTTATGACATGATGATTCTGCGCGCCTATTACGCGCCGGAAATTCGCAACGGCATGGCCCGTCACGAAGTCGCCGCCGTCTTGCCCCGTATCCTTGCACGGGTCAATCCGGCCGGCAATAGCGTGCCTGCCCGTGGCCTTGAACTCACACGGCGCGACTGGATCAATGCGATTGAAAGCGGGCTTAGCGTTAACGCCACGGATGCTGCGCGCATGAAATCCGCCGACAAGGCCGTGCGCATCGCCAAACAGGCCGGTTATACCGATCACCGTTTGGGATTCAGCTATTTTGCCCGCGCCCGTGTCTCTATCAGCGGCAATCCGGAACGGGCCGCCGCCGATTTCGCCCGCGCCTATGCGATTTTCAATAAACTGTTTGGCAGTAACGACATCCACACCGCACAGGCAGCCTTGCAGATGGCCTCCCTGTCGATTTCCGCCGGCCGCTATGATTCTGCTCTGGATTTCATCAACGAAGCCATCCCCCCCGCTAAAAACGCACAAAATGGGCGTCTGTTGTTCAGCTTGCTGGCCATGAAGGCCGAGGTGGTCGCCCAGCTTGGCGACCCCGACGCAAGCGCGGCTTTGCGTCGCGAAGCCGTAGCATGGGGGCGCTACGGTATTGTGCCGCCGGCAGAAATAGCCGATAGGTTACAGATCATTGCTAAACTCAAGCCCGGTAGCCCGGCCTAATCAGGATACCCTATGCTCGTAACCGCTGCTTTCGTTTTCGGATTTATCATCGGCTGGCTGCGTGCCAAAAAAATGGGTGGCAATCGCATGGACTGCATCCAGTACGCATTGGTTCACGCGCTGGCGCTCACGATGGCCGTGTTGATTGGCTGGGTCGTCATTGGCTGGCTCAACTGGGTATAACGGCCCATGTTTATTCGGTTTTTTGAAATGCTGCGCGCTGTGGGTATTCCGGTTTCTCTGCGTGAATATCTGGCCTTTCTCGAGGCCCTGAAGGCTGGCATCGTTCTTTATGACGTGGAGGGTTTTTATTACCTTGCCCGCCTGACCATGGTCAAAGACGAGCGCAATCTGGACAAATTCGACCGCGCCTTCTCTGAGTGTTTCAAAGGCATGGAAGGGCTGACCGTTGACGACATTATGAATGCCGTGGATGTGCCCGAGGACTGGCTGACAAAATTGGCCGAAAAACACCTGTCGCCCGAGGAAATGGCCGAGATTCAGGCGCTTGGCGGTTTTGACAAGCTGATGGAAACCCTGAAAGAGCGCCTGAAAGAACAGGAAAAGCGCCATCAGGGCGGCAGCAAATGGATCGGCACCGCCGGCACATCTCCCTTTGGTGCCTATGGCTATAATCCCGAAGGCATCCGCATCGGCCAGAAAGAGAGCCGCCACCAGCGCGCGGTCAAGGTCTGGGACAAGCGTGATTTCAAAAATCTGGATGACAGCGTGGAACTGGGCACCCGCAACATCAAGGTTGCGCTCAAACGCCTGCGCAAATGGGCGCGTAGCGGGGCAGATGACGAGCTGGATCTGGAAGGCACCATCCGTTCCACCGCCGAACACGGCTATCTGGACGTAAAAACCCGCCCCGAGCGGCGCAACGCGGTCAAGGTGCTGCTGTTTCTGGATGTGGGCGGCTCTATGGACCCCTATATCAAGCTGGTCGAGGAGTTGTTTTCCGCCGCACGCACCGAATTCAAACACATGGAATATTTCTATTTCCACAACTGCCTCTATGAAGGCGTGTGGCGCGACAATGCCCGCCGCTGGACCGAACAAATACCCACGATGGACGTGCTGCACACCTACGGGTCTGATTACAAATGCATTTTTGTCGGGGATGCCAGCATGTCCCCCTATGAAATCGCCTATCGCGGCGGCGCCAATGAACACTGGAACGAAGAAACCGGCCAGACCTGGCTGATGCGCGCACAGGAGCAATGGCCGGGATCCGTCTGGATCAATCCGGTAAAAGAGGACCACTGGCGCTATACCCAGTCCATTGAAATGATCCGCGAGATTTTCAGCAACAGGATGTTCCCGATGACCCTGAAAGGCATCGAAGCCGCCATGAAAGAGTTGGGCCGTTAGGGCGGGCGCGAACCTCTGTTTCAGGGACACATCCATTGATGCGAACATCGTTTCCACCATCCTCGCGCGTGTTACCATGGTCCTATGAATGATTCGTAAAAGGCCACCCCATGCCCACCGCTCCTGTCGTCAACATAGACCTGCCCGCCTTTGGGGCCGGTCCGCATTTTTGCGCCGGAGCCGGAATTGCCCGCGCTTTGATTGCAGAAATCGCGCTGCCCATGGTCTTTGATGCCCTGCCGAATATGCAACTGGCTGGAAATGCGAAAATCACCGGCTGGGCTTTTCGCGGTCTGACCTCCTTGCCGGTCCGTTGGTAGCGGTTGCCTAAGGCTGCAAAACACCCCATATCAACCCTATGTTAAAACTTACGCCCCTGCTGCTCGCCGCCCTTTACGGGTTTGTTATGTACCGGTTTTCCATGTGGCGCACCCACGCGGAGCTGGATGCAAAATCGGCCCCCCTGACCGATCCGGAGTTGAACGCACTGGCCGCCCGAATGGCCCGCGCGCTGGACATCGACAAGATCAAGGTGTTTGTCTATGATATCGAGCCGGTCAACGGGCTGGCCGCGCCGGACGGGCGTATTTTTATTACCCGCGGATTTCTGGAAAAATACCGCAACGGCAGTGTCAGCGCCGCTGAAATGGCCAGCGTCATTGCCCATGAACTCGGTCATGTGGCACTTGGCCATTCACGACGCCGGATGATCGACTTTTCCGGCCAGAACGCCATTCGCGTCGCTCTGGCAACGGTTCTGGGGCGGTTTTTGCCGGGCATCGGGGTGTATCTGGCAAATTTTATGGTTTCTTTGCTGGCGGCGAAACTATCACGTCAGGATGAATTCGAAGCAGATGCCTATGCGGCGGCATTGCTCACCAAATCGGGCATTGGCACAAACGCACAAAAGACGTTATTTCAAAAGCTTGGCACCTTGACCGGCGCGTCAGGACGGCCATTGGCGTGGTTGGCGAGCCATCCGGAAACAGCCAGCCGGATCATGGCAATCGAGGCCTTTGAAAACCGGTGGAACGCATAAATCGCCTCCTTGTTTACGTTTCGTTCAGGGTTTCCTCCTAGCCTGCCCAAGAGCAGTAATCAGGCAGGACCCATGTTTGTACAAACCGTCTATGAAAGCAGGATCACCGGAAATTTTGGCCCCTTGGTGCTCTTGGCACTCCAGAAATCCGCTGTGGTGCGCAACCGGGAGCTGGGGATCACCAGCTTCCTCTACCACGATACCGAACGTATTTTTCAAGTAGTCGAAGGCGACTCCGACGTTTTAACAAGCACCATGGGACGGATTCAGGCCTCTAATTTGCATACAGACATCAAGGCCCGAGCCATGTTGCGATGCGAGGAGCGCAGTTTCGCGCATTGGTATTTCGGAGCAACCCACGCGCAAGACCCCCATTTTTTACGTGTATACCGCGCATTGAAAAAGCCGCCATTTTTCAAACTGGATGTGGTTGACGCCGTACAAATATTGCAAATGGTCGCTCGTAAAAAACGCCGGGCAGTCAAAATGGACCAGTTCAGCATCAAAGTCCGGAATTTCAACAAAAACAAGGAGCCACGCGCGTTACTTGCCGTACCCTAAGCATCCAGAAACTTGCCAAGCCTGGGCAACCCCGCTTTGCGCAAAAGCGGACGGAGCGGGAGGTTTTCGCCTTGCATCGCGATGGCCGTTTGCCGCAGCTTCTTGATAATTTCCTGAAATATTTCCGGCTGGTTTTGGGCAAATTCAAGTAAAAACCCATCCGGATCACGCCGGACAATGCCGTATCGCGCCAATGTGCGGGTTGGAAAATCTTTCAGGTTGGCTGTCACCAATTCCTGTGCCTGCCCCTTGATTGCCGCCCCCAATACATGGGTGTCCTGCATATCCGGCAGCACAAGGTCGGTGTAATCCTCGGGCACAAGGGATACCGTCGCCTGCGGCCAGGCGGCACGAAGCAAAAGGATCTCTGTTTCGGCCACCTGCCCCGTTTTAATATCCCGCCTAAGTGCCGCATGGTGCCATTCACCCAAGATCCGATCCGACCAAAGCGGCGTAAAATATCCCGCTCGAGCGACGCTCAACAACAGGCTGCGCGTAATTGACGGAAACAACACACAGGCATCAAGCAAAACACGGTTCATGTCAGACGCAGGAAAATCGCCTTCAGATACGCGGTTTCGGCCAAATTCGGGTGAACCGGATGGTCAGGACCGGCAAGGCCGGTATGGATCACCTGCCCCTGACGCCCTGCACGCCCAATCCCTCGCAAAGAAACCTCCCGAAACCGCGAAAGATCGGCTGCATGGGAACAGGAGCATAAAACCAGAAAGCCCCCGGGGGCCACCAAACGCGCGCCCAAACGGGCGATGCGTTCATAGGCCCGCAATCCGGCTTCCAAAGCAGGTTTTGACGGCGCAAAGGCCGGCGGATCACACACCACCAGATCAAACCGCTCTCCGGCTTGCGCCAAATCGGCCATCACCTCAAAAGCATCCCCTTTGCGCGTGGTGAGTTTCTGCCCAAATCCGGATTGCTCCGCCCCGAGCTGCGCCAAATCCAGTGCGGCTTGCGAACCGTCAACCGCCAGGGCCGTTTCAGCCCCCGCCGCAATCGCCGCCAATGAAAACCCGCCCACGTGGCTAAAGACATCCAGTATATTTCCACCATGCGCCAGCTTGGCAGCAAAGGCATGGTTGTCACGCTGATCGAAATAAAGGCCGGTTTTCTGCCCGCCCATCACATCCGCACAATAGCTGGCCCCGTTCATCGCAACAGGGATCGGCCCGTCAATGGCCCCGCAAATCAAAGAGGTTTCATCCTCCAGCCCTTCGATCGACCGCGCCCGCGAACTGCCATTTTTAACAATCGTCGTAACACCCGTCACCTTTTTCAAAGCAGCCACGAGATCATCCAGACGTTGATCAATCCACGCAGCATTGGGCTGAATCACCACTACATCGCCAAAACGATCGATAATCAGGCCAGGCAATCCATCGGCTTCCGCATGCACAAGCCGGTAAAACGGCTCATCATAAATCCGTTCACGCAATGCCAATGCCTGCACAAGCCGATTTTCCAGCCACGCCGCATCAATTTCGGCAGATTGTGCCGCATCCAGTACCCGACAGGCAATTTTTGAATTCGGGTTAAAGGCACAGACCGCCAAAAACTCCTTGTCCGACGCAAGAAGGTCAACCACGGTTCCCGGCGCGATCTTTTTGCTGCGACGGTCCAGAACCAATTCATTCTCATAGGCCCACGGAAAACCGTGGCGCAGACGTTTGGGGGATTTATTGGGGCGAAGGCGGATTTGGGGGCGTGGTGTTGTCATGCCCCCTCCTACAGTGCCGCCGCCCAAAGAAAAAGCAAAAAGGCAGCCCATTGGACCGCCTTTTCATTTCATTTACATGACCTTTGGTCAGAACCAAAAGCATTTCGACTTTGTATTGAAACGCAATTCCCGGCCTTTCGCTTGCGCTCAAATAGGAATTGCGTTGTCTATTGATCCAAACAAAAGCCGAAAAGCTCTAAATTGCGCTGGATGTGCTCAGCTGATTGTAAACAGCTTCCGCCACATGTTGGCTGATGCGCACTTTCTGGGTTTCGCCACGCTGGACCGCCGCATCCGCACGCCGGCCACCATAGGCACGGAATTTCAAATCCACATTCTTAATGTCACTCACCGGCTTGCCGGTTTCCGCGTCTAGAAGGACATAATCGAAATTGATGTTGTGACGCCCGCCAACAGTGTACCGTGCCTTTTCGCTCAACGCGTGGAACATATTCACACGCACGCTCATGATTACTTCCTTTTCGCCGTTAAACCCGGCAGTGCCAACGGTTAACGCATTTTCAAGGATATTTTTTACCTGTTCTTTGCGATCTCCGAATGGATCTTCGCGCCAGACGATATCCGAATTCGGTACAAATACGTTAGCCTCCGAAACGGTCAGCTCCTTGGGAACCTCGACATAGACACGGGCAACTTTGAAACCGGAATGAGGTTGCGCAAGCAGCATTCCCGCATCGGAATTCGCATTTTTGGAAACCAGTGTTGGCATTTGTGCGGGCACCGCTTGTTTTGAAGCGGGAGTGTCCAGCAATTGAGCCGCGCCGGTCCGGGAAATCTCCAGTTTGGCAACCTGTTCATACGGCAGGTCCAGTTTCTGGCTCACCGGCTCCGGCATTACAAAGGGGCGTTGCACCTCGATTGCGTTTTGCGATGCTTGATTGCTGGAAACACAAGCGCTTGTTGAGATTGCCAAAGCCAGCATCCCGGCGATACGTGCGATTTTGCCTATTTTTTTCATGTCTGTCTCCTCAGCCCCGATAGAGGTTATCTTTTTTCTGACACCATACATGACAGCGGATTGCGACTGATTTTAGGAAAACTTGGGCAGTATTAATGGCATTTCTATGCCATTGGAAAGCATGCCGGGCTGGGAAACTTGTTATACAGTTAATTTTATTATTTATTTACAATTGATTACAAAATTAAGGCATCCCGCCTTGTTTCCGCCCAAGTTTTGCGAGATGCCTTTTATTGTTTTTTGGCCCGCAACAATCAGCCCAAAACCGACTCACTGTTTCGGCTATTGGCGCGACAAAACTTCGGGCAAGCTATGCTCTGTGGCCGCAGTACAAAGCCAGTCATAGACGAAAACCCCAACCGAACGAAAGCAAACCAACTCCAGAATATCCTCCTCCGGCATCCAGAAGGCCACAGCCACCTGCCCCAGACGCGTGCGCCGTATTTCGCCCGGCAGCATAGCCAAAGGCGACAGATTTGCCGGACTGCCTTTGGCGATAACTTCGCGCACCCCTTTCCCTTGCAAACGGAATTGGGCGCGGGCATCCGAGACATTCACAGCCAGAAAATGCTCCCCTTCCAAGGCCTCGTTAAGGGTGGCAACACATTCATCTGCCTGCCCATATGCACAAAAAAGTAGCAGCTCATCCGGCGACATCCACGCGACACCGGCATCGCCATCAAGCAGAATTTCCCGTG
>JALWOO010000444.1:11585-19308 GCA_027083485.1 Amylibacter sp.
GCATAGCCAAGCCGGTCATTTTCTGCACCGCACCGGCCATTTTTGCGGATGAAAAATCACCGCGCAAGGTAATCATGCCCTTCAGGCCCGCATCCTTCACCAAAACAGCGCCACTGAATTCTGCCCCGCCTTTTACACTGATCGCATTAGACATTCTGGCGTTCTCCTTCTTTGTCATAAAAGACAGGATCGACAATTCTGGCTTTGATTTCCTCGCCCGTCACAGTGGGAAAGACAATCACATCGCCCATGCGTTCCGGACCATGTTCCACAAGCCCCATGGCAATCGAGCGGTTCAACGTGGGCGACCAATAGGTCGAGGTCACGCGCCCAATCATGTTTTTAATCCCGTTGGTGCGCGTCGTTCCATCCACCGCATAGGCACCGTCGGGCAACACCACTTGCGGATCAAGAGTTTCCAGCCCCACCAGACGCCAGCGTTTCGGATCCACCATATGACTGCGCTGTTGCGCTCTTTTGCCAAGGAAATCCTCTTTCTTTTTGGAAATCGCCCAGTCAAGCCCCAGATCCTGCGGAATAACGGTCCCGTCGGTTTCATCGCCGATCATGATAAAGCCTTTTTCCGCGCGCATCACATGCAAGGCCTCTGTGCCATAGGGCGAAATGCCAAATTCGGCCCCCGCCGCAAGTGCTGCCTCCCAAAATGCCAGCCCTTGCGCGGCAGGCACCGCGATTTCGTAGCTGAGTTCGCCCGAAAACGAAATTCTGAAGGCCCGCGCCTTGATACCCGCGATTTTCCCTTCGGCAAAAGCCATAAACGGGAGTGCCTCGGCAGAAACCTCCATCCCGTCAACACCCATGTTTTCAATAACTTGGCGTGCTTTCGGGCCGACAATGGCAATCTGGGCAAACTGTTCTGTGACATTGGCCGTGTAAACCTTCCAATCCCACCATTCCGTTTGCAGCCACTCCTCCATCCAGGCATGAATACGATCTGAACCGCCAGATGTGGTGTGACAGATAAAGGTATCTTCGGACAGGCGCGCAACCACACCGTCATCCGACAGAAAGCCGTTTTCAGTACACATCAACCCGTAACGGCAGCGCCCGACTTTGAGCGTCGACATCATGTTGGTGTAAAGCATGTCCAGAAACCGCCCCGCGTCCGGCCCCTTGACGATGATTTTTCCCAAGGTCGAAGCATCCAGCAAGCCAACGCTGTTACGGGTCTGGTTGATTTCACGATGCACCGCGTCTTTGACCGTTTCACCGGTTTTCTGGAAACAATAGGGACGACGCCAATCGCCGACCGGCTCCCAAAAGCCGCCGTTTTGGTCAATCCAGTCATGGATCGGAGAGCGCCGCAACACTTTGAAAATATCGCCGCGGGCCTCCCCCGCGATGGCCCCGAAGGAAATCGGATGGTACGGCGGGCGAAAAGTTGTGGTGCCGACCTGCGGAATTTCGGTATTCAGGCTACCTGCCAGAATTGCCAGTCCATTGATATTACTCAATTTACCCTGATCTGTCGCCATACCAAGGGTGGTGTAGCGTTTGGTATGTTCAACGCTTTCATACCCTTCGCGCGCGGCAAGGCGCACATCAGAGACTTTGACGTCATTCTGATAATCAAGCCATGTTTTCATCTGCAACTTCGCAGATTGTTCCGCAGGCATGGTCCAGACCGGTAAAATTTCTGCTTCAGCTTCGCTTTCCCCCTGTGGGGCAGCCTCCTCAGAGGGCTGAAAGCCCGCTTCCTCGGCTGCGCGCTTGCCGGTGGCAACCGCATCCCGCAGCACGTTCGCCATGTCCAGATATCCGTTTGCTGTACCGGCAACGGCAACAAAGCCCTGCCCATCCGCCCCCAAAGGCGGGCGCGATGGATCCGGACGGAACATCGCCTGACCTGCATCCCAGCTTAGCTTACCCCCGCAATGGGACCACAAATGCACCACCGGCGACCAACCACCAGACATGGCAACAACGTCGCAAGCGATTTCTTCGGTTACATGACCATCCCCGAGCTGTGCTGCAATCGCCACGGCGGTGACCCTTTTGCCACCCTTTACGCGGGAAATTGCGGTGCCTGTTGCGATCTGGATGCCCATCTCGCGTGCCTTTTTGGGCAAATCCCCCGTAACCCTTTCACGCGCATCAACCACAAGCGGCACATCCCCGCCAGCAGCCTTAACCGCAATGGCCGTGCGATAGGCATCGTCATTATTGGTGACAATCACCACGCGTTTGCCAAGGCTTACCCCGTGGTTCACCATATAATCGCGCACGGACCCTGCCAGCATAACACCGGGAATATCGTTTCCGGCAAAACTGATCGGGCGTTCAATTGCTCCGCTAGCCGTCACGATCCGCTTTGTGCGGATCCGCCACAACCGGTGCCGTGGCCGCCCGTCGCCGGGAATATGATCGTTAATCCGCTCATACCCGGTGGCATAGCCGTGATCATAAACACCCGCCCCCATGGTACGGGTTCGCAGCGTTACATTCGGCAGCTGTTTCAATGCCGAAACGGTTTCATCCACCCATTCCTGCACAGGTTTGCCATCAATACGGCCGCCATCCACAACAGCCCGCCCCCCAAAATCGGCCGTTTGTTCAAGCAGCATAACAGTTGCACCGGCACGCCCGGCCTGAAGTGCGGCGGCAAGACCCGCGATTCCCCCGCCTATGACCAATATATCCACATGAAAGTAAAAATATTCATAACGATCGGCATCCCGATCTGTTGGCACATTTCCCAGCCCTGCGGCTTGTCGCACAATCGGCTCGAAAACGTGCTTCCAGGCAAAGCGCGGGAACATGAAGGTTTTATAATAAAAACCCGCTGGAAACACCCGTGAAAGGTGCTTGTTCACGGCCCCGATATCGAATTCCAGACTCGGCCAATGGTTCTGGGATTTCGCCTTAAGACCTTGAAATAATTCGGTTGTTGTTGCGCGTTGATTGGGTTCAAACCGCGCGCCTTCCCCGAGATTGACCAGAGCATTCGGCTCTTCCGGACCGGACGCCATAATTCCGCGCGGACGGTGGTATTTAAAGGAACGGCCCACCAGAATCTCGTCATTCGCCAAAAGCGCCGAGGCCAGCGTATCCCCCTTATAACCGCTCAGCTTTCGGCCATTCCACAGGAAATCCACCGGTTTTGTGCGGTCAATAAGACGCCCGCCAGTTTGCAAACGTGTACTCATCTTAAAAACCTTCCCATTCAGGGCGCTTTGATTTTATTTTCTCGACCAGTTCCTTGGGCGGTTCAAAAACCTGTGCCGAATAGGTGCCGAAGACTTCCAGTGTGTCGGTCGCCCGCGCCGCATGGAACCATTTTCCACAGCCCATTGCATGACGCCAGCGTTCAAAATGCACCCCCTTGGGGTTTTTACGATGGAAAAGATACCCTTCGAATTCGTCATCCGACGCCCCCGCGCCATGTCTTTTGACATGGGCCTCGCCGCCGGGGGCAAGTTCGGTTTCATCGGCATCGATACCGCAATAGGGACAGGTTAACAAAAGCATAAGGTGTCACCTTTCGGGAGGGGTTTAGAGAGGGAATTGCCAAAGAAACCGGCGCAAACGTGAATTAAATGCCGCATGATCGGCTTCCCTTAACGGTTTGTTCAGAGATATGTGCCAGTCTCGACGCCAGATCACCGACATGCAGTTCCAGCCTGTGGCCGTCGGGGTCTGTAAAATAGAAACTGTCGCCTTCAGAGCGGTTTTCTTTCCATTGCGCACCACCATGGGCGGATATGCGTGTGCAAGTGGCGGTAAATTCGTCTGCTGAGACATCAAAGGCAATATGGGTATAATCCGTTACCTGATCCACATGACCATCGCTCGACAAGCACAGCCACAAACTTCCGGCAGAAAGGTAGGCCCCGTTTTCCCAACGATGTTCCAGCGTCAACCCCAGTGCACCCACATAAAACGCCACTGCACGGTGAAGGTTTGTCGTCGCCAAGGTGATGTGATTTAAGCCGCGAATTGCCATGGAGACCTCCCCGAGGAAAAGTCTGGTGCGGTCGCGCCATGACATTTACATGGCATCAAACAGTCGTATGCAGCAAAAAGGATTTCCATCAATGCGCCACCCCCGCCGCAACGCTTTCATCAATGAAGCGCCCCTCTTTGAACCGGTTCAGCCCAAAAGGTGCCGCCAATTCGCCCGGCTCCCCTTTGGCCACCAGTTCGGCCATAGCCCAGCCACTTCCGGGAATGGATTTAAACCCGCCGGTGCCCCAGCCTGCATTGATATAACAATTGCCAAGCGGTGTTTTTGAGATGATCGGTGAACGATCACCGGTCATATCCACGATCCCGCCCCATTGGCGCAGCATTTTCAGACGGGATATAATCGGAAAGGTCTCGATCAGGGCCCGCACGGTTTCCTCGATATGGTGAAAAGATCCACGCTGGGTATAATTGTTAAACCCGTCGGCTCCACCGCCAATAACCAGCTCGCCCTTGTCGGATTGGGACATATACCCATGCACCGTATTGGCCATCACCACCACATCCATGCATGGTTTGATCGGCTCGGATACCAAAGCCTGCAAGGCCGCGCTTTCCAAAGGCAGGCGAAAACCCGCCATATCGGCCAGAACACCGGAATTGCCGGCAACGACAATCGCCAGTTTTTTACACTTGATCTCGCCTTTGGATGTGGTCACGCCGGTCACCTGCCCGTTTGCCTGATGCACGGCGGTGACTTCGCATTTTTGCAAAATATGCATCCCCATATCGGAACAGGCCCGCGCATACCCCCAAGCCACCGCATCATGGCGCGCCGTGCCGCCGCGCGGCTGCCAAAGGGCCCCCAGCACCGGATAGCGTGGGCCGGACAATTCAATAATCGGGCATAATTCTTTCACCCGTTCAGGCGAAATGAATTCCGTTTGCACCCCTTGCAAGGCATTCGCATGGGCCGTGCGCAGATAGCCGCGAACCTCGTGTTCTGTCTGGGCCAGCATCATCACCCCGCGCGGGGAAAACATCACGTTGTAATTCAGATCCTGGCTCATGGTTTCATAGAGCGAGCGTGCCTTTTCATAGATCGCGGCTGAAGGGTCCTGCAGGTAATTCGACCGGATAATCGTGGTATTGCGCCCCGTATTACCTCCGCCAAGCCAGCCTTTTTCAATCACCGCCACATTGGTTATACCGTAATTTTTGCCTAAATAGTAAGCAGTAGCCAAACCGTGACCACCTGCCCCGACAATCACCACATCATATTCGGATCGAGGTTCGGGTGCCGCCCAGGCCCGCTCCCAGCCGGTATGATACCGCAGGGATTCTCTGGCGATGGCAAAGGCTGAATAGCGTCTCATGGGTGTGGCTCCGAAATCAGAATATGGCGCAAATCGGGTGCAAATCAGCGCGCGCACCCTTGTTAAGAAACTGATAACGCCAAATTCTGCTCGCTGCCATACATCTTAGCGGCACCTCCCCACCGGTTTTCGACATTTCAGGCGTTTTAGCCGCATCACGAAACCGGCATTTCCACCGTATTTGGGGTTTCTAAGCAGGCAAAGGCAGACTATCAATGCGACTGACGAAAACAGGAGTATTACCCATGTTCTGGCTCATAGCCGCCGTGATGACTTTCGCCACTCTCGCCCTGATTGTTCCGGTCATTTTACGGCGTAATGCGGCGACCACCAAAGCCGCCGAACTGGATTTGCAAGTCTACAAAGACCAGTTGGCCGAAGTTGAAAAAGACGTTGCCAACGGGGCTTTGCCCGAAGCAGATGCCGAGGCCGTCAGAATTGAAGTCTCCCGCCGGATCTTAGCAGCCGACAAGCGCAAACAGGCCGAAACCGCCGCCAGTCAAACCAGCCGTACCACCAGCCTTGTGACCGGAGTTCTTTTGGCTCTGTTCATCGGCGGCGGCACACTGGCGCTTTACTGGGAAATCGGGGTGCCGGGCATGCCGGACCAGCCTTTGGTCGCCCGTATGGAAGCGGCCAAAATTGCCCGTGAAAACCGCCCTAATCAGGAGCAGGCCGAAGCCGCCGCGCCTCCGCTTAATGTGGACGCTGCCCCGGAATATGTGGAACTCGTCGGAAAACTGCGTAAAGTCCTGAAAACCCGTCCCACTGACGTCAAAGGCTTTCGCCTTTTGGCCAATCACGAAGCCCGTTTAGGAAATCTGAAAGAGGCCCGCGTGGCCCAACAAAGAGTGCTTGATCTGCTGGGCGACAAGGCCAGTGCCGAAGACTACACCGATCTGGCGGAAATCATGATTGTCGGGGCCGGTGGATATGTCTCTCCCGAGGCCGAAACCGCCTTGGCCAAAGCCCTTCGCTTGCAGGCTAAATCCCCGCGAGCACGCTATTATTCCGGTCTGACGCTGGCGCAGAACGGGCGTCCCGATATTGCCTATCGCATGTGGCAGGGGTTGCTGGATGAAGGTCCCGAAGATGCCCCGTGGATTGCGCTTATTCAGGCCCAGATCGGCTCTGTCGCCCGCGCGGCCGGCATCCGGATCCCGAACCAGAACGCCCCCGGACCAAGTGCCGAACAGGTTAAGAATGCCCAAAGCATGTCCGTGGAAGACCGCCAGCAAATGATCCGTGGCATGGTTGCGGGCCTCTCGGATCGCCTGAATTCCGATGGCGGCACGCCGGCAGAATGGGCGCGTTTGATCCGTGCCTATGGCGTCCTTGGGGAAACCGGCAAGGCAGATGCCGCCTGGAAAGCCGCCCAAAAGGCCCACGGTCAGGATGCCGACGCCATGCGCGTGTTACAAGAGGCAGCACAGGCAGCCGACATCACACGATGACCCAACTCTATGAAAATGCGGAGGATTTTATCGCGCATGTACCGGAAATGACCCCTCTGATGGGCCTGGATCTGGGGACAAAAACGATCGGCATTGCGATTTGCGATGCCTTTCGCACCATTGCAACCCCGCGTGAAACCATCCGGCGCAAAAAATTCGGGCTGGATGCGGCCCGTCTAGAACAGCTGATTGATGGGAACCGCATCACCGGTCTGGTGCTGGGCCTGCCGCGCAATATGGATGGCTCAGAAGGGCCGCGCTGTCAGGCAACCCGCGCCTTTGCCCGCAATTTTACGCAACGGCGCGAAATTCCGGTGCTGTTCTGGGATGAGCGCCTGTCTACGGTGGCCGCCGAACGCGCCTTGATCGAGGCCGATACCTCGCGGGCGAAACGGGCAATGGTGATTGACCATGTGGCGGCGGGCTACATCCTGCAAGGGGCGCTGGATCGTATGGCGCATCTGCGCCATGGATGAGGTCTGGAAACGCAATGAACCGGACAGCCCCTGCGTCAAGGTCTGTGTCATGCACCCCGAGGCAAAAATCTGTATGGGCTGCTTTCGCACCATCGGGGAAATCGGTAATTGGTCAAAAATGGACCGTGCGGAACGTCTGGCCCTGATGGAAATCTTGCCGCATCGCGCCAGCCAGATCAAAGGCAAGCGCCGTAAACGCCGTTAGAAAAACGTCTTGCGCAGCATGTTCAACGCCACCAGAATCAGGAAAAACCCGAACATTTTCTTCAGGGGCTTGGGATCCATGGCATGGGCGATTTTCACCCCGAGCGGGGCCGTCAGCAATGTCATGGAGATCACCACCAGGAAAGCAACAATATTCACATAGCCCACTGTAAACGGGGGCAGGTTTTCCAGCGGCGGTTTTGCCAGCAGGAAGCCGGCCACCGATGGCACGGCGATGATTACCCCGAACCCTGCTGCCGTGGCCACTGCCCGATGAATGGCGGTGCCG
>JALWOO010000445.1 GCA_027083485.1 Amylibacter sp.
GGCGGCTTTCAGACAGGCCTCCAGCGAGGTTTCCTGATACATGGCCTGCATTTCATGTTCGTTACAGAACAGCAGATCCACATGATCGCGGATCATGGCGCGAAAGGCATCGCGGTGGCGTTCAACACAAAACGGGTCTGACAATGTCAGAGAGACCTTGCCGCCGCCCGCCTTGCAGGCGTCGATCGCCTTGGCAAAGGCCGCGTGGCTCAGCTCGCCGTCAAAACGGTAGCCCTCAAGGTAAATCCATTCCGCATCCGCCATCATCGCCACGTCGATATCATCGGGGCCAAGGTGTTCGGAAACCCCCAGATAGGTATTCATCGAGCGTTCCGCATCCGGCGTCACCAGCACCATACAACGGCCGGTTTCATCCACCGCATCCGCCGGTGCCAGCGGCACCTCGTAATCGGCCCCCTGTGCGCGGATGTCATGGGCGAAAATTTTACCAAGCTGGTCATCCTTGACCTTGCCCACATAGGCCGTCCGCGCCCCCATCGCCGCCAGTCCGGCAATGGTGTTGGCAGCCGAGCCGCCGGAAATTTCCATCGCCGGCCCCATTTTGCCATAAAGATCAGAGGCCCGCGCCGTATCGATCAGCTGCATGATGCCTTTTTCAATGCCGTTGTCCGACAGGAACGAATCCTCGCAATGGGCCAGCACGTCCACGATGGAATTGCCAATGCCGACGACCTGATATTTCTTGCTCACTTGGTTTTCTCCTCAAAAGGACAGAGGTCCTCTATGATACAGTTTGCGCAGACGGGTTTGCGGGCCTTGCAGATGTAACGCCCGTGCAGGATCATCCAGTGATGCGCATGTTGCTGGAATTCTGCGGGTATGTGATCTTCTATGGCGCGCTCAACCGCCACCACGTCCTTGCCCGGCGCGACGCCGGTGCGGTTGCCAAAGCGGAAAATATGCGTATCCACCGCCTGCGCGGGCAGGTGGAACCACATGTTCAACACCACATTGGCGGTTTTGCGCCCCACCCCCGGCAGGCTTTGCAGCGCCGCACGGGACGAGGGCACGATACCGTCGTATTCATCCACCAGAATCTGGCTCATCTTGATGACATTCTTGGCCTTTTGCCGAAACAGGCCGATGGTTTTGATATGCCCGGTCAGACCTTCCAGCCCCAGATCCAGCATTTTTTGCGGCGTATCGGCGATTTTGAACAAATCGCGCGTGGCGCGGTTCACACCGGCATCGGTTGCCTGTGCGGACAGGGCCACCG
>JALWOO010000446.1 GCA_027083485.1 Amylibacter sp.
AATTCCGGCCGCTGTTGAAAATCCTCTTCGCTGTACAGGCGGATGCAAATACCATCGGCTACCCGGCCACAACGACCCTTGCGCTGGTTGGCCGATGCCCGGGAGATTTTTTCTATGGGCAGTCGCTGGATTTTGCTGCGCCAGGAATAACGGGAAATCCGCGCCAGCCCTGTATCAATCACATAACGAATGCCGGGCACGGTCAGGGAGGTTTCCGCCACATTGGTGGCCAGCACAATGCGCCGTTTTGAGGAGCTGTGAAATATTTTATTTTGCTCGCTGGCGGAAAGTCGCGCCAGCAGGGGCAGAATCTCCGTGTTGCGTAAATTGCACTTGCCTAAAAACTGCGCCGCATCCCGGATATCCCGCTCGCCACTGAGAAACACCAGAATATCCCCGTCCCCTTCCCGGCCCAGTTCATCCACTGCATCGGCAATGGCCTGGGGCAGCTCCTGTATCTGTTTGCCCGACTCATCCTCCATGGGGCGATAGCGCACTTCCACCGGATAGGAGCGGCCGGAAACACTGATAATGGGGGCATTATTGAAGTGGCGGGAAAAACGCTCCGGGTCGATGGTGGCGGAGGTGATAATGATTTTAAGGTCGGGCCGTTTGGGCAGCAGGCGCTTGAGATAGCCCAGCAGAAAATCAATATTCAGACTGCGCTCGTGGGCCTCGTCAATAATAATGCAGTCGTATTGGTTGAGATAGGGATCATGGAGAACCTCCGCCAGCAGTATGCCGTCGGTCATCAGTTTAACCAGGGTTTGCGGGCGGCTTTTATCCGTAAAGCGTACCTTGAAACCGATTAACTGCCCCAGCTCTGTTTGCATTTCTTCGGCAATGCGGCTGGCCACCGAGCGGGCCGCCAGACGACGGGGCTGGGTGTGGGCGATCATGCCCCGGCTGCCCAGCCCGGCCTGCAAACAGATTTTCGGTAGCTGGGTGGTTTTGCCCGAGCCGGTTTCCCCGCAGACAATGGTGACCTGATGTTGCTCAATGCAGTGCAGAATATCGTCCCGTTTCTGGCTGACCGGCAGGGATTCGGGATAGTGAATAAATGACGCGGAGCTGGCTTTTCGTTGAGCTGCCTTTGCTACGGATTTTTCAATTTGCGCCGCTAACTGATGTAAGGGCTGGTCAATATTCTGACCGGCTTGTATATTGCGTTTGAGTTGCCGGATGCGGCCCAGAAATTTTATTCGCTCGTTCTGCATACAGCTGCCCAGCTGTTGT
>JALWOO010000447.1 GCA_027083485.1 Amylibacter sp.
CTGGAGGCGCTGGCGGCGGCCTGTTCCGGTTTGGCCAGCCCGATTGACGATAAACGCGGCACGGTGGAATTCCGCAAAGACGTGGTGGGCGTATTGGCCAAACGCGCGGCAAAAATTGCGCAGACACGCGCAGGAGGCAAATCATGAGCAAGATCCATGTAACCACAAACATCAACGGCGATGCGGTGGAATATCTGTGCGAGCCACAGGAAACCCTGCTGGATGTTCTGCGCAACCAGCTGAACATGACCGGTGCCAAAGAGGGCTGCGGATCCGGCGATTGCGGCGCGTGTAGTGTGACGCTGGACGGGCGGCTGGTGTGTTCCTGTCTGGTGCTGGCAGCAGAGGCCGAGGGCAAGGAGGTTTCCACGGTTGAAGGCATGGCGGATGGCGAGGAATTGCATCCGTTGCAGGCGAAAATTCTGGAACATGCGGCCTTGCAATGCGGGGTTTGTATTCCGGGGATACTGGTTGCGGCCAAGGCGTTGCTGGAGAAAAATCCCGATCCGACGGAAACCGAGGTCCGGTACTGGCTGGCGGGCAATCTGTGCCGCTGTACCGGATATGACAAAATTATTGCGGCGGTGATGGATGCTGCTGCCGAAATGCGGGGGGCTTGATCATGGCTTTGGACACAGACAAGCGCGAATTCAAGGTTGTTGGCACACGGCCTTTGCGGCCTGATGGAATCGACAAGGTCACGGGCCGCGCGCTCTATGGGGCCGATACCACGGCGCCGGGCATGTTGGTGGCGCGGGTGCTGCGCAGCCCCCATGCCCACGCGCGGATCAAGTCGATTGACACCAGCGCGGCGGAGGCCCTGCAAGGGGTCAAGGCGGTGGTGACGGCGGCGGATTTCGCCAAGGCAAGCAATTCGCACAGTCAGGCGGTGCTGGATAACTGCATGGCGCGGGAGCGGGCCATGTATCACGGTCACGGCGTTGCAGCGGTGGCGGCGGTGAGCGAGGCGATTGCCAAACAGGCTCTGAAGCTGATCAAAGTGGATTATGAAATCCTGCCCCATGTCACCGAAATCGAAGACGCGCTGAAACCGGATGCGCCGGTTCTTTGCCCCGGTCGCACGGCGCGCGGGGCCGATGAAAATACGCCCCATAACGTCAGCCATCTGACCAGCTTTGGCCATGGGGATCTGGAGGCCGGTTTTGCCAAGGCGGACAAGATTATCGAGCGCACATTCCGCACCGAGGCCACCCATCAGGGCTATATTGAACCCCATGCCTGTCTGGCCAGCGTGTCGCCCGATGGCAAGGGCGATCTGTGGTGCTGTACGCAGGGGCACTACAACGTGCGCGCGCTCTGTGCGGATTTCATGGGCATGGACGCCAGCCAGCTGCGGGTGACGGCCTCTGAAATCGGCGGCGGGTTTGGCGGCAAGACCACGGTATTTATCGAGCCGATCGCGCTGGCCCTGTCGCGCAAGGCCAACAAGCCGGTAAAGCTGGTGATGAGCCGCGAAGAGGTGTTCAAGGCTTCCGGCCCGACGCTGTCATCCGTGACCGATGTCAAAATCGGCATGACCAAAGACGGGCGCATTACCGCGGGTTATGCCAACCTGCGCTATCAATGCGGGGCGTTTCCAAGCGGTACGATCGAACTGGGGGCCATGAGCGCCTTTGCCGCCTATGATCTGGAGGCGGTGAAAACCGATGGTCTGAACGTGATGACCAACCGCCCGCGCGAGGCGGCTTACCGCGCCCCCGGTGCGCCGACCGCCGTTTATCCGGTGGAGGCCGTGGTGGATGAACTGTGTCAGGAGCTGGGGCTGGACCCGCTGGACGTGCGCCTGAAAAACGCCGCCCGCAAGGGGACCAAGGCCAGTTACGGGCCGACTTTTGACGATATCGGGCTGGTGGCCACGCTTGAGGCCGCCAAGGCGCACCCCCATTACAGCGCCCCGCTTGGCCCCAATCAGGCGCGCGGGGTGTCTTGCGGGTTCTGGTTCAATTTCGGCGGCAATACCTCGGTTTCGCTGGCGGTGAATGTGGATGGCACGGTGACATTGACCGAAGGCAATCCGGATATTGGCGGCTCGCGCGCCTCTATCGGCATGATGGCGGCAGAGGAATTGGGCATTCCGTTTGACAAGGTGCGCACGCTGGTTGCGGATACGGCCTCGCTTGGGTTCAACGATGTGACCGACGGCAGCCGCGTGACCTTTGCGGTCGGGCTGGCCACGATCAAGGCGGCGCGGGATGCCATTCAGAAGATGTGTGTGCGGGTGGCGAAAATCTGGGACATTGATCCGGAGGCGGTGGTCTGGGAAGACGGCTGTGTGAAACCGGCGGGGGACAATGCGGGTAAATATGAACCGATGTCGCTGGCGGAAATTGCCGCGATCAGCTTCAAAACCGGCGGGCCGATTGCCGGCCACCACGAGGTCAACGCCGACGGGGCGGGCGTCAGTTTCGGCGTGCATCTGGCGGATGTGGAGGTGGACCCGGAAACCGGCCACACCAGCGTTGTGCGTTATACGGTGTTTCAGGATGCGGGCAAGGCGGTGCATCCGGCCTATGTGGAAGGCCAGATGCAGGGCGGTGCGGTGCAGGGCATCGGCTGGGCGCTGAACGAGGAATATATTTACGGCGCGGACGGGCGTTTGCAGAACGCGGGATTCCTTGATTACCGGATTCCGGTGGCGTCCGATTTGCCGCCCATTGATACGGTGATACTGGAGATCCCCAATCCGGGCCACCCTTACGGGGTGCGCGGGGTTGGTGAAACGCCGATCGTGCCGCCGCTGGCGGCGCTGAGCAACGCGGTGTCGCGGGCGATCGGGGTGCGCATGAGCGCGCTGCCCATGTCGCCGCCCAGAATTTTGAAGGCCATCAAGGGCTGAGAATTCGGGATGCCTCCGGCGGGGATATTTTGATGAAAATGGAAAGCAGGGGCTGGGTCTCTGCTTTCGAGGAGGCGTTGTGGTTCAGGTGGTGATCTGGGGGTCTTTGCGCAGTGCGGTTGACGGGGCGGCGCAGGTAGAGGTCGAGGCGCACGATTTTCGCGGGGTGCTGGCGGCTTTGGCGCGGGATTATCCGGGATTGCGGGCGCAGATCGAGGCGGGGGTGTCTCTGTCGATTGACGGCAAGGTTTACCGCGAGGCGTGGTTTACGCCGGTGCGCGCGGAGAGCGAAGTGGTGTTGATGCCGTTTATGGTTGGCGGATAAAGCCGGTTATTGCGGCAAGCGTGGCCTCTGGCTGTTCCAGATGCGGTGCGTGTTTGCAGTTTTTCAGGATATGCACGCGCGGCGGAATTGGCAGGTGTTTTTGCAGGCTGTCGATTTGTGCAAGGGTGCCGTATTGGTCGTCTTCGCCCTGAATGGCGAGGATCGGTGTCTGGATGCGGGGTAGCAGATGTTCGATGTTCCAGCTGGCAAAAGCGGGGTCCAGCCAGATGTCGTTCCAGCCTTTGAACATGGACTCCACGTCGCGGTGGTGGCGTTTCAGGCGCTCGTGCAGGGGGCCATCGGCATAGGCCTGTCGGGCGGCGGCAATGGCGCGCAGGCCTACGGGTTCGGTGAAGAAATGCGGCGCGATCAGGCAGGCCCCTGTGATGCGCGGGTCGGTGTGGGTGCCAAGGTAGGCCGCAACGATGCTGGCCCCGTCGCTGTGGCCCAGCAGAAAGCCGGTTTTCAGGTGCAACCTGTCAAGCAGTGCGGGCAGGGTGTCGCGGGCGTGGCGTTCGAGAAAATCGGGCGGGAAGGGCAGGCTGGCTGGATCGGATGCGCCATAACCGGCGCGGGAATAGGCAAAGACTCCATATCCGGTTGCTTTGGTCAATCTGGCGGGCAGGTCGCGCCAGATGTGACAGGAGCCGAGGCCTTCGTGCAGCAGGATGAGGGTCGGGGCCTGATCCGGAGAGGGACCAAAGCCGGTGCATTCCAGCGCGGTGCCGTTGACGGTAACAAAGCCTGTGTCGCCCCAGCGCATCAGGTGATGGTCAGGCGGATCGGGTCCAGCCCGTCGATGCTGCCGGTAAGGGTATCGCCTGCCACCACGGGGCCGACCCCTGCCGGTGTGCCGGTCAGGATCAGATCGCCCGGCCGCAGGTGGTAAAAGCCGGACAGGTGGCGGATCAGTTCGGGCACGGACCAGACCATATCGGCCAAGGTGGCGTTCTGGCGTTGTTTGCCGTTCACCGACAGGCGGATTTTTTGCGGGCCGATGTGGCCCATGGTGGCGGCTTTGCTTAAGGGGGCGAAAACGGCGCAGCCTTCGACATCCTTGCCCAGATCCCACGGGCGCTGTTTGGCGCGCAGGGCCTGTTGCAGATCGCGCCGCGTCATGTCGAGGGCGCAGCCATAGGCATAGATGGCGGCGGTTGCTTGGGTCAGGTCGGCCTGAAACACCGGTTTGCCGATGGCGACGGCCAGTTCCATTTCATAGTGGAAATTTTCCGTGCCCGGTGGATAGGGCAGGGCGGTATCGCTTGCCTGTGCGTGGCTGGCGGCTTTGGTGAAATAAAACGGCGCTTCGCGGTCGACCTCTACGCCCATTTCGGCGGCATGGGCGGCGTAGTTGCGGCCTACGCAGAAAATCCGGCCCACGGGATAGGTGGCGGTTTCGCCGTTGACCGGAACGGTTTTCGGGTCCGGCAAGGTAAAGAGTGTGTCGGGCATGGTGTTTCCCTACAGGAGTTTCATATCGACGGTAGCGGAGTTTGTGGCATTGGCCAAGGGGGAGAGCGGCACGAAAATGCGGCGCTCTGGACGGGAGCCGAGGTAATCGCTCCACAGGGTTTTGCCGCTTTGGGTCAGGGATAAATAGCCGCTGGCGGGTTTGGTCAGGCGGATCTGGGCCTGTTCCATGCCGCCGCTGCGGTCGGTCAGGGTAAAGCGTTGCGGCATCACGAACCGGATGGCCGGGTCTGCCGGTTGCAAGGTGATTTGCGGCGCGGTGCCGATCGGGTTGGCCAGATCATCGGCCAGACGGGCGGCTGTTTCGGCGGCCTCGTGCCAGCACCAGGAGGAGGTTTCGACCGGACGCAGCAGGTTGCCGGTGCAGAAATACGCAGGATCGGAGGCGCGGCCGAACTGGTCCACCACCGGCCCGCCGGTGTGCGTATCCACCTGTAGGTGGCTGGCGTTGAGCAGGGCGGATTCGGGGCGGAAGTGGCCGGAAACAATCACGCCATCGGTTTCGATCTGGCGGGTTTGGCCGTCGGGATCGGTAAACGTCACGGCTTCGACGGTTTTGCCGCCAAAGATGCGTAAATCACGCACGCCGGTGTGCAGGGGGAC
>JALWOO010000448.1 GCA_027083485.1 Amylibacter sp.
TGTATAAAGAGACAGGCAGTTAACGTCTTTTCCTTTTTCGAATTCGTCCAAATATCCCCGCCGGAGGCATTAAAACTTTTATGCCTCCGGCGGGGATATTTAATACGAATTCGAAATGTATTAACTGGCAGGGGCAGGTGTTTTCATGCCGGCCTGAACCCCAGGTCGGGCCAGAAAGCGTTCCAGATAGGCCGGCACATTATCCAGATCGTTCCAGCCAAGCAGGTCTGCCGCATCATAGCGGCCCGGGATAACCCGCAACCATGATGCAATGGCGATGTCGGCGATGGAGTATTCGCCGGTGATCCAGTCCCGACCTTCCAATTGTCCGTCGATCACGTCCAGTAGGCGCTCGACTTCTTCTACATACCGATTTTTGGGGCGCGGGTCTTCGATGTCTTTGCCTGCGAAAATATGAAAGAACCCGAGTTGGCCAAACATTGGCCCGACACCGCCCATCTGGAACATCAGCCACTGGATGGTTTCAAGGCGTTTAACCGGATCGGTTGAAAGCAGCTTGCCGGATTTTTCAGCCAAATAGATCAGGATGGCCCCGCTCTCCCAAAGGGGCAAAGGTTTGCCGCCCGGGCCGTTCGGGTCCAGAATTGCCGGAATTTTGTTGTTCGGGTTCAAAGACATAAATTCCGGTGATAACTGGTCATCGTCTGCAAAATTCACATAATGCGGTTCATAGGGAAGGCCGATTTCCTCTAGCATAATGGAAACTTTAATCCCGTTTGGTGTTGGTAATCCATAAAGCTGCAGAATTTCGGAATTTTTTGCAGGCCATTTTTTTGTAATTTCAAATTCGGATAAGTCAGTCATTGTTTTCCTCGTAACCTGTTGTTCATGGATGAAACTGGCATATTTTGGCGCGCAAGCAAGCAAATAACACCTAAAACTTCGGGCATTGCCTTGTAATGGGCAAATCATTTCCCAACTATTGCGCATTGTATGCTTACGCGTGCAATAGACTGGGGCAAAAAGGGGGAAACCATGCTCAAAGAATTTAAGGACTTTATAGCCAAAGGCAATGTGATGGACATGGCCGTTGGTATTATCATCGGTGCAGCATTTACGGCGATCGTCAAATCCATGGTCGGTGACCTGATCAATCCGATTGTTGGCCTGTTTATGGGCGGCGTCGATTTCACCAACCTGTATGTGGTGCTATCCGGGGAAGTTGCGGACGGTACCAGCCTGGCCGCTGCGCGCGAAGCAGGCGCTGCCGTGTTTGCCTATGGGGCATTCATCATGGCGGTTATCAATTTTTTGATCATTGCTTTTGTGGTGTTTATGCTGGTGCGCATGGTGAACAAAGCCAAAGAAGCCGCCATTAAAGAAGAAGAGGCAGCAGCCGTGGAAGAAGCGCCAAAAGGGCCTTCCGAACTGGATGTTCTTATGGAAATTCGCGACTCTTTGAAAAAGTAGGCAAAGATTTGCAAGGTGCAGTAAGGCCCGTCGAATTTCGGCGGGCCTTCGCTTTCTTACATTTTCAGCGCGTCAGCGCCGGAAATATAGTCCATGCCGAGGGCTTCTCCGACGGCAGCGTAGGTGATTTTACCCTTATGGGTGTTCAACCCGTTCAACAAATGTGGATCATCGGCGCAGGCCTGTTTCCAACCCTTGTTCGCTAGTGCCATCATGAACGGCATAGTGGCATTCCCGAGCGCAATGGTCGAGGTCCGCGCAACAGCACCGGGCATGTTGGCCACGCAATAATGCATGATGCCGTCAACCTCGTAAATCGGGTCATCGTGGGTGGTTGCATGGGATGTTTCAAAGCAACCGCCCTGATCAATCGCCACATCCACAAGCACGGCACCGGGCTTCATGGTTGACAGCATGTCGCGCGACACCAGCTTTGGTGCTGCGGCACCGGGGATGAGCACGGCACCCACAACCATATCGGCCTGTGCGACCAGATCGGCGGTATTCCCGCGCGAGGCATAGGCGGTTTTGAACTGGCCCCCGAACACATCATCCAGATAGCGCATACGCGGCATCGACATATCGGTGATGGTAACGTCTGCCCCCATGCCGGCGGCAACCCGTGCCGCATTGGTGCCAACCACACCGCCGCCGAGGACGACAACCTTGGCCGGTGCAACTCCGGGCACGCCGCCCATCAACACGCCAAGCCCGCCGTTTGCCTTTTGCAGGGTCCAGCTTCCCACCTGCGGGGCCAGTTTGCCGGCGACTTCGGACATCGGGGCCAACAGGGGCAAGCCGCCGTTGCGATCGGTAACCGTTTCATAGGCAATCGCGGTGACGCCGCTGTCCAGCAGATCGCGGGTTTGATCCGGATCGGGGGCAAGGTGCAGATAGGTAAACAGGATCTGGCCTTCACGCAGTTGTTTGCGTTCTACGGCCTGAGGTTCCTTGACCTTCACCACCATGTCAGCACGGGCAAAGATTTCCGCAGCTGTGTCCACGATCTCTGCACCGGCAGCTGTGTAATCGCAGTCCGGAAAACCAGCGCCGATACCGGCATTGGTTTCAATAATGACGCTATGGCCGCGTGCGACGGCCTCGACAACCGCTGAGGGCGTCATGCCGACGCGGTATTCCTGATTCTTGATTTCTTTTGGGCAGCCGATCAGCATATCCCCGTCCTCCGATGTTTGGCCTTCTTTTGCGCTATGAGTTTTCCTGCGCATAAA
Source organism: Amylibacter sp. (assembly GCA_027083485.1). GTDB lineage: Bacteria > Pseudomonadota > Alphaproteobacteria > Rhodobacterales > Rhodobacteraceae > Amylibacter. The sequence continues at coordinate 2,664 of JALWOO010000448.1, forward strand.
GAGACGCTAGGACCGTTGTAATAAAATGTAATTGCGAATTCTTGTGTCTGCATGCCATTGTGTGCAATAATCTTCGAAAATAGATACCAGTCAGAGTGGAAAGTTACCTCCATATGCAAATTGACGATACAGACCGTCGAATCCTTACTGTGTTGCAACGACAGGGGCGCATGTCGAATGCGGAGTTGGCCGACAAGATCAACCTGTCACCTTCTGCCTGCCACCGGAGGGTGCAGCGTTTGGAAAAAGAAAAGATCATCAAGGACTATGTGGCCTTGCTGGATCCGCGCACGGTGGACCGCCGGACCACCATTTTTGTCGAAATTTCGCTTTCCGGTCAGGCCGAGGAACTGCTGGCGGCCTTTGAGCGCGAGGTGGCGCTGATTCCCGATGTGCTGGAATGCCATTTGATGGCGGGGTCGGCGGATTATATGCTCAAGGTGGTTGCGGCGGATACGGATGATTTTGCCCGCATCCACCAGCGCCGGTTGGCACGCCTTCCCGGTGTGGCGAAATTGCAGTCCAATCTGGCCTTGCGCACGGTGTTCAAAACCACGGCATTGCCTTTGTAAACTGGCCTTGTGGTATTTGGGATACCATTGTATACGGTTGTTTCGTATCGGAAACACTGCGCTCTTGCGGATGGGCGCGCAATATAATATCCCGCGCGCAACGCAAATTGTAATTTCCTTACCTGGAGGATTCGTCGTGAGCTTTAAATTGCAACCCCTGCCACCGGCACGTTTGAACCGCTGTCAGCTGTTTGGCCCCGGCTCCAATGCCGTTTTGTTCGAAAAAATGGCCAAAAGCGCGGCTGATGTGATCAATATTGATCTGGAAGACAGCGTCGCACCGTCTGACAAAGACAAGGCCCGCGCCCTGACCATTGAAGCCATCAATGATGTTGACTGGGGCAATAAACATTTGTCCGTGCGCATTAACGGTTTGGACACGCCTCATTGGTATCGTGATGTTGTGGATCTTCTGGAAAAGGCTGGCGATCGTCTGGACCAGATCATGATTCCCAAGGCTGGTAATGCCAGTGACATTTATGCGGTTGACGCTTTGGTAACATCGGTGGAGGCTGCCAAAGGCCGCAAAAAGCCGATTGCCTTTGAGGCAATTATCGAAACGGCTGCCGGACTGGCCCATGTGGAAGAAATCGCCGCCGCATCGCCCCGTATGCAGGCGCTCAGCCTTGGTGCGGCCGATTATGCGGCATCTATGGGGATGCAAACCACAGGGATCGGTGGCACGCAGGCCAACTACTATATGTTGCCCGACGGCGACGGCGAGCGCCCGCGTCATCTGGTGGATCCATGGCATGCGGTGACGGTTGCGATCGTTTCGGCCTGCCGGACCCATGGTTTGTTGCCGGTGGACGGCCCTTTCGGGGATTTCTCCGACGAAGAGGGTTTCCGCGCACAGGCACGCCGCTCGGCGACTTTGGGGATGGTTGGCAAATGGGCCATTCACCCCAAGCAGATTGCCCTTGCCAACGAGGTTTTCAGCCCCTCAGAAGCACAGCTCACCGAAGCCCGCGAAATTCTCGCCGCCATGGCAGAGGCAACCGCCTCCGGTCAGGGGGCTGTGGTTTACAAAGGGCGTCTGGTGGATATTGCCTCGATCAAACAGGCCGAGGTGATCGTTAATCAGGCGGAAATGATTTCCGGCTAAGAGTTTGTCAGCCGCCCGTTTTACACGCATTTTACGGGCTGCGACGAAGAGGCGACGCGATGCTCCCGCCGTGTTGTCTCTCCAAATGGTCTCCTGTTTGGAAAAACCGCACACCTTCGGCCTGTCCGAAGGTGTGCATTTTCTCACCATTCCGCAAAATATAGCAAAAAATACAGCCGGCTAAGGTTTGCACCGACTCGGTATCTCTGCAATGTTAAAGACAAATTACTTTGCGAGGGTATTGCCATGCGGATTTTCGGCAGATTTCATAAAATGGTTTTAGGGGCGGTTGTGGTCGGGTTGCTTCCGGTCGGCAGTTTCGCCCAGAATACAGAGTCCTCTATCCCTGCGCGCCGCGTGACCCTGTTTGACAATGTTGATTTGTACGGCGGCGATCTGTCAAAAATCTTTGATGTGACGCTGGAAGAATGCGAAGCCGCCTGTTTGGCCAATAGCGGGTGCAAGGCCTTTACCTACAACACCAAAGCATCGGCGTGTTTTCCCAAATCTGTTGCGGGAGAGCAATCAGAGTTTCAGGGCGCGATTTCTGCCAAGGTGACAAACACGGATCCCGGGGTGATGGCACAGGCACAGGCGCGGGCAAAGACGCTGGCATTTTTGCCCGATTGGGTGCTGGAAACCGGCCTGCGGGTGGCACAACGCAACGGGCGCTGGTATCCGACGAATGGCTGGACTGCGGCGGACCTGCTGGAGATTGCCCGCGAGAAAGAGGCCGACGGTGATCTGAACCGCGCGGTGCAACTGACCTTTGCCGCCCTGAATGACGAGGACAGCGCCGCCAGCTGGATCGAAATTGCCCGTTTGGCAAACAAATGGAAAAGCAATGACCGCAAGCGGCGCAAATTCATCCGCGAAATTGCTGTTGCCGGTGGCGTGAACGGTTATCTGCGGG
>JALWOO010000449.1 GCA_027083485.1 Amylibacter sp.
TTGCCGAAACAGGCCGATGGTTTTGATATGCCCGGTCAGACCTTCCAGCCCCAGATCCAGCATTTTTTGCGGCGTATCGGCGATTTTGAACAAATCGCGCGTGGCGCGGTTCACACCGGCATCGGTAGCCTGTGCGGACAGGGCCACCGCCACCACCAGCGTATAGACATTCACATGTTCCAGCTCGCCTTTCGGTTCCGGTTCGGAATCGCGAAAGCGGGTGAAAATCTTGTAAATCGTGTGATAGTCGCGTTGTTTGGCCATGGCGGGGTTTTGCCATGCCAGACCGCCCCTGCCAAGAGCAATGCGCATGTTTCGGGTGGTTGTGCGCCGCTCTATTGCGCATAATAGCGACAAAGGAGCCGGAATGTCCCAAGACCCCTATCATCACGCGGTTATTGCCCGCGCCATTGCCCATATTGGCGAAACCGTCGGCCAGCAGCCCCGCCTTGAGGAAGTCGCCGCCGCCGTTGGTCTGTCGCCGGCGCATTTTCAGCGTGTGTTCAGCCAATGGGTCGGAGTCAGCCCGAAACGCTATCAGCAATATCTGACGCTGGACCATGCCAAACGCCTGCTGGCGGAACGGTTTACCGTGCTGGATACGGCCCATGCCACCGGCCTGTCGGGCACGGGGCGGCTGCATGATCTGTTTCTGACATGGGAGGCCATGAGCCCGGGGGAATACGCGGCCAAAGGCAAGGGGCTGACCATCCGCTGGGGCTGGTTTGATTCGCCCTTTGGCGACATGCTGGTGATGGGCACGGCGCGGGGGATTTGCGGGCTGGGGTTCAGCGCCGAAACCGGGCGCGAGCCTGCCTTGCAGGACATGATGGCCCGCTGGCCCGAAGCCCGTTTCATTCAGGATCGCGAGGCCCTGCACGAGCCGGTTGCGCGGTTGCTGAGCGGAGGCAAGGCGCGGTTGTTGATGATCGGCGCGCCATTCCAGATCAAGGTCTGGGAGGCCCTTCTGGCGATCCCGTCAGGGCAGGTGACCACCTATGGCGAAATTGCCCGCCACATCGGAAATCCCAAGGCCGTGCGCGCCGTGGGCACAGCCGTGGGGCGCAATCCGGTCAGCTGGTTGATCCCTTGCCATCGGGCTTTGCGAAAATCCGGCGGGCTGGGCGGGTATCATTGGGGTTTGCCGGTGAAACGCGCCATGCTGGCATGGGAGGCTGCGCGGTTTGATGCCGATGAGGACAGGCAAAAAACGGCTTAAGCAGGCTGTTTGAACAGGCATGGCTTGAAACTTGCACGGGCATGCCCAAATACATAGGGAAAAGCCGTAAAGGAGCAGTCTCATGGCATTAACCAAACCCATCGGTTTCATTGCCGTCGCCGCCTTTGGCCTGAGCGCCTGTGTCGATGCCAATGATCCTGACTATCAAAAAACCCGCAACGGGGCCGCGATCGGGGCCGTTCTCGGGGCGGCGACGCAGATTATCGCCGGGAACAGCGGGCGTTCAACCCTGAAAGCCGCCGTGGTCGGGGGCGCTGTCGGCGCCGCCATTGGCCATTCGCTCGACAAACAGGAAAAAGACCTGCGCCGCGATATGGCCGGCAGCGGGGCGGTGATTACCAACAATGGCAAGGAACTGGTGGTGACCCTGCCCGAAGCGATCACCTTTGACACCGACAGCACCTATGTGCGGCCCGGATTGCAAGGGCATCTGGCGCGGCTGGCCAATAACCTGCAAAGCTATCCGGACAGCACCATCGACATTATCGGCCACACCGATAGCGTCGGCGACAGCGCCTATAACCAGAACCTGTCCGCACGGCGCGCGCAGGCGGTGAGTGCGATTTTGATTTCCAGCGGCGTGCCCTCTGGCCGGATCCGCTCCTATGGTCTTGGTGAAACCAGCCCGATTGCCAGCAACGACACCGCCGCGGGCCGTGCCCAGAACCGGCGCGTTGAAGTGGTTATTCGCCCGACGTCATAACGACAAACCGCCGGAATGCGTCCCTCCTGTTCCGGCGGTTTCGTCTTGTTCCCCTGCCCTGCCCCCCCTATCATTCAGGGCAGGAGGAACAGGACAAATGCCTTTTCAGAAAATCAGACAGGAACGGGTTGCCGAAACGGTTCAGCGCCAGATCGAACAGTTGATTTTGCGCGGTATCCTGCGCCCCGGTGAACGGCTGCCGTCAGAGCGGGATCTGGCGGAACGGCTTGGCGTGTCGCGGCCCTCGGTGCGCGAAGCCATCGCCCGACTGGTCGAGCAAGGGCTGCTGAACACCCGCGCAGGCTCCGGCATTTATGTGGCGAATGTGCTGGGGTCGGCCTTTTCCGAACCGCTGATCCAGCTGTTTTCCAGCCACGAGGAAGCGCTGTTTGATTACCTGTCCTTTCGCCGTGATCTGGAAGGGCTGGCAGCAGAGCGCGCCGCGCGCATGTCTTCGGATACGGACCTGAAGGTGATTACCGCGATTTTTCGCAAAATGGAAAACGCCCATACCAAACGCAATCCGGCAGAGGAGGCCGCGCTGGATGCGGAATTCCACATGGCGATTGTCGAGGCCTCGCACAATGTTTTCATGTTGCACATGATGCGCTCCATGTTCGAAATGCTGCGCGCCGGTGTGTTTTACAATCGGCAGGTGATGTTCAAGGTGCGTACCACGCGGGCGGCCCTGCTGGATCAGCACCGCGCCATACATGATGCCATTGTCAATCGGGATCCCGCCAAGGCCCGCGCTGCCATCGAGGCGCATTTGGGGTTTGTGGAACACTGCATGCATCAGGAGAAAAAGGCCGATGCCAACGAGGAAGTGGCCAAGCTGCGGTTTGCCCAGGAGATGGAACGCTAAATTGAGCGTTTCGCGTTAGGGGGCTCTGCCCCCAAACCCTGCGGGTTTTCCCCCGGGATATTTGGACGAATTCGAAAGAGTGGAACAATAGCTGCAGCCCCGCGATGCCGGTGGCATGCAGGGGGATTACCTGGAAGGTGGTAAGGAGGCGGGCCCGCCGTGCGGTTGTGCCAATCAGGGGTGCCAGCCCTGCTACCTGTGATCAAAAGCGGAGTGTTCCGCCTGGTAAATTGGCGATCCGGATGGATTATCCGAACCAAATACCACTGTGACGTCGGGAATGGTTATACGGTTAAGTGGCAAGGATTGTGTTAAGCCGGCGTACGGTCCCTCCGGCAAAGAAAAACCCCGCACCAGCGGTACGGGGTTTTTCAATTCTTTGCGAAATCAAATTAAAGCGTTTCGACTTTATGTTGAAACCCTCTAATGCAGCTTGTCGCCGACTTCTTTGATGGCGGCGTCAATCAGGCCACCGGCGTCTTTGGCGGTCATCTTCTTGGCGATGACCTCGCCTGCCACACCCACTGCGATTGTGGCTGCGGTATCGCGAACCTCTTTCACAGCGGCTGCCTGGGCAGAAGCGATCTGTTCTTCGGCAGCAGCCAAACGACGTGCAATCGAGGTTTTCAGATCTTCCTGCGCCTGTTTGGCGGCAAGTTCGGCCTCGGCTTTGGCGGTTGCAACGATGTGCTTGGCCTGTTCCGCGACTTCTTTTTGTTTGCGCTCGTATTCAGCCAGAATGCCCTGGGCCTCTTCACGCAGTTTGCGTGCTTCGTCCAGTTCGGACTGAATAGCGACAGCGCGCTCGTCCAGAAGCGTTGTGACCTTGCCGGGCACTTTCAGTTTCAGCAGCACCGCGATGAAGGCCAGAAAGGCGATCATCACCACCCAATGGGTGTTGTTCATGCTGAAATAGGCTTCGCCGCTGTTGGCAAGAGCCGGAGACGCGGTCAGGGCCAACAGGCCAAGGGTTGGAAACAGTTTCATGTCGATCACCCTTTCAACCGGTCGGCAACAGCAGCTTTGATCGCTTTGGCGTCTTCCGCCGCAGGCATCACTGCCTTGACGATTTCGCCTGCTGTATCCGTGGCCACTTCCTTGATCGCGGCCATCGCCCCGTCGCGGATTTCCTTGATTGCAGCGTCTGATTCCGCAGCCTTGGCGGCGATTTCAGCGTCGGCCTTGGCAATGGCAACATCCAGATCTTTTTGAATGTCCGCTTTTGCGGCGGCAACGATTTCACCGGCTTCGGCACGGGCTTTGGCCAAGGCAGCCGTATAGGCTTCTTCGGCGGCGACCGCTTTTGCTTTCAGCTCTTCGGCTTTGTCCAGGTCACCCTGAATAGCCCCGTGACGTTCGGCCAGAACAGTAGAAATGCGCGGGATCGCCACTTTGACCAATACAAAGTAGATCACCACAAGCGTCACCACCAACCAGAAAATCTGATTGCCGAACCAGTCAAAGTTCAGCTGAGGCATGCCGACATAATGTTCAGGCGCCATCACTGCATGTGTTGTTTCAGATGCCATAGCACCCTCCATAAGCTTGTCTTAGAACCAGCACGCGGGGCAGCTGCCCCACGCACCAAATCAATCGGTTCAAGAGCGCTTATTGAGCGTACATCAGCAGCAGAGCAACCAGGAACGAGAAGATCCCCAGAGCTTCTGCAAACGCGATACCAATGAACATGGTTGCGGTTTGGCCGGCTGCTGCGGATGGATTACGCAGAGCGCCAGAGAGGTAGTTACCTACAACGTGGCCCACACCAACGGCTGCGCCGCCCATACCTGTACACGCCAGACCTGCACCAATCAGTGCGCCCATTTGTACCAGATCGCCTTCAACTGCCATGATATTTCTCCTTAAGATTAGAATGGCTAAGATTTTTTACTCGGACTTGACCGCGCCTAGTGCGCCGGATGCAGTGCGTCTTTCAGATACACACAAGTCAGAATGGTGAACACGTAGGCCTGAATGACAACTACGAGCATTTCGAGTCCGTACACCGCCATGATGGCAACGATCGGGGCAATAGCGCCGAGGCCCAGTGCGCCGGCAAAGCCTGCAAACACCTTGATCACAGCGTGACCGGCCATCATGTTACCCGCCAAACGAATGGAGTGGCTCACAGGACGCACAAAATAAGAGATGATTTCGATGATCGCGAGGATCGGACGCAGGGCCAGCGGGGCGCTGGAAATCCAGAACAGTTGCAGGAAACCCGCGCCGTTTTTGACGAAACCGATGATGGTGACGGTAATGAACACCGCCAGTGCCATGGTTGCCGTTACCGCGATATGCGATGTGGTGGTGAAACCAAAGGGCAGCAGGCCCAGAATGTTTGACACAACGATGAACATAAACAGGGTAAAGATGTAAGGGAAATATTTCAGCCCTTCTTTGCCTGCAATATCCTCGAGCATTTTATGCACGAACAGATAGAT
>JALWOO010000450.1 GCA_027083485.1 Amylibacter sp.
GATCTGTATCGGCAGCCAGATCAGGGTAATCAGCCGATACCAGAACAGATTTGTCGGGGCATCCGGATCGGGGTTTTCCTCGTTTCGGCCCGTGGTGAAATCCAGCAAAGTGGTAACATACCAGCCAAACACCGGCGGCAATGCCAAAAACAGCCCGCCATACCAGCCCGCAAGGGCCATTATCGGAACAAAAGCAAGCGATATCCAAAAGGGCAAAGCAGCGGTGAAATTACTGCGAAGTGGGCTCCGGCTCAAGATTGCCTCCTGTGTTTACGGTCAATCCGACATGCAGAGTATGCCGAAAAATTGTGGCGAAAAATAGGAAATACTGCACTGGATTCCTGACATCAGCGCAGGTTTCATTCAGTTTATGCATATGCGTATTCACAATCGGCATTAGATATTTACAGATCCGCCTCCTATCAAAGACACAGGATATATTTTTGGGAGGACATAATGAAAATATTCGGAACATTCGTTTCTGCTTGTGCCTTGTCCGCTGCGATTGCCTTTGGGGCAGGTGCGGCGTCGATCAAGGTGGCCTATGATGCCGATCCGGTATCACTGGACCCGCATGAACAACTGTCTGGTGGCACATTGCAGCTGTCACACATGGCATTCGATCCGCTGGTACGCTGGACACAGGATCTGCAATTCGAGCCGCGTCTGGCAACAAGTTGGGAACAGATCGACCCGACCACAACCCGGTTTCATCTGCGCAAGGGTGTGAAATTCCACTCGGGCAATGAAATGACCGCGGCGGACGTTAAATGGACATTTGACCGGCTGCAAAAAAGCCCGGACTTCAAAGGCATCTTTAATGCATTTGAATCGCTGGACGTGGTCGATGATTACACCATCGACCTGAAAACCAAAGAAGCCTTTCCGCTGGTGTTGCACACTGTGACCTACATCTTCCCGATGGATAGCAAGTTTTATTCCGGCATGGATGCAGAAGGCAAAGACAAGGGTATGATCGTCAAGCACGGCAATTCTTTTGCTTCGCGTCACATTTCCGGAACCGGACCATTCATCGTCACTGACCGCGAACAGGGCGTGAAGATGGAATTCGACCGGTTTGCCGATTATTGGGATAAAGACACCAAAGGCAATGTGGATCACATCACCCTGACCCCGATCAAGGAAGACCCGACACGGGTTGCGGCCTTGTTGGCAGGTGACGTTGATTTCGCGGCCCCGATCCCGCCAAACGATCTGGCGCGTGT
>JALWOO010000451.1 GCA_027083485.1 Amylibacter sp.
TGTTGCTGGAAACCGTGATTGCCGATGTGCAGGAACGCACCTGGCCCGAAACCCGCGAACGCATGGATGCGCTGGAAGTAATGTTCGACCGCACAAGGTTCTTTCGCAAGTTTACCTAGGGTGCGCGGGGACCGCGCACCCTACGGAATTACGCCCCGTAAGGCACCCAGATATTTTTGACATTCGTGGCATGGCGCAGGAACTCACGGCCTTCGCCCTGTGCATGGTCCAGCCAGTCACGTGCCTTGCCATCGTTGACCCAGGTCCGTTTCAGGCTGGCGGCGGAGGCCTTTTCCACCATGGCAGACCCTTTTGCACTGCCGTGATACCAAACGCTATCCACCCCGTAATGATCCGCCAGCACCTTGGCCAACTCGTCCTTGGCACCGGTCACGATATTGACCACACCGCCGGGCAGATCGGATGTATTGAACACCTGATACAGATCGGTCGCCGCCAAAGGATGCGGCTCCGAGGGCACCACCACAGTGCGATTGCCCATGGCAATCGCCGGCCCGATCAGGGACACCAGCCCCAGCAGCGGCATTTCATCGGGGCAAATCATCCCGATCACACCAACCGGTTCCTGCATGGCAATCGCCACAGAGCGCTGCGGCACGCTATGCACCGCGCCGTCAAATTTGTCGGCCCAGGCCCCATAGGTAAACAGCCGGTCAATGCTGGCGGTAACCTCGGCCTCCGCCTGTTTGGCATTCACACCGGTCATATCCGCAATCCGGCTGGCAAATTCATCGGCCCGCAAGGACAGGTTTTCCGCAATGAAATAAATCACCTGCGCCCGACCATGCCCGTTCATACCGGCCCAGCCGCTGGCGGCGGTGGCGGCTTCTACGGCGTTGCGAATGTCCTTGCGGCTGCCTTTGCCTACATGGCCCAGCAGCACACCCTTGGGCGAAACCACCGGCGCGGAATAGCCGCTGTCCGGGCGCGCCTGCTTGCCGCCGATATAGTTTTTCGGCGTCTGGTCCAGCCCTTCGGCCCGGGTTTTGACCTCTGGCAGCGTGATCGGCCTTACCGGCTTCAGCTTGCCCATAAACGCCGGTTTCACATATTCAAACAGCCCTTCACGCCCGCCTTCACGGCCAAAGCCGCTCTCGCGCACACCGCCAAAACCGGCGGCGGCGTCAAACTGGTTGGAACAATTGACCCAAACCACCCCCGCCTTGACCTGCGGCGCGATATCCAGCGCCAGATTGACGTTTTCCGTCCACAGCGTTGCCGCCAGCCCGTAACGGGTGTTATTGGCCAGCGCCACCGCCTCGGACGGGGTGCGGAAGGTCATAGAGACCAGAACCGGCCCGAAAACCTCTTCCTGTGCCAGCGTAGCGGAGCTTTCCACATTGGTCAGCAATGTCGGCGGAAAGAAACAGCCGTGGTTGGGCAAGACCTGATCCGACTGGATCAATTCGCCGCCCTCGGCCACACCCACGGCAACCATATCGCGGATGCGCTGGAGCTGCACCTCCGAGGCCACAGCCCCGATGTCGATGCTCTTGTCCATCGGATCGCCCACCCGCAGGGTCGCCATGCGGGCGCGCAGTTTGGCAATGAATCTGTCGGCAATCGGTTCTTGCAACAACAGGCGCGAACCGGCGCAGCAGACCTCGCCCTGATTGAACCAGATCGCGTCAACCACGCCCTCAACCGCGCTGTCCAGATCGGCGTCATCAAACACCATAAAGGCGGATTTTCCGCCCAGTTCCAGCGTCAGCTTCTTGCCCGAACCGGCTGTGCGCTCACGGATCAGGCGGCCCACCGTGGTAGAGCCGGTAAAGGCCACCTTATCCACGCCGTCATGTTCTGTCACCAGCGCGCCGGTCGCCCCGTCGCCGGTCACGATGTTGACAACGCCCTTGGGCAGGCCCGCCTCGATGCACAACTCCGCAAACAGCAATGCCGAAAGCGAGGTGGTCTCCGCCGGTTTCAGTACCACCGTATTGCCCATGGCCAGCGCCGGAGCCACTTTCCATGCCAGCATCAACAGCGGGAAATTCCACGGGATCACCTGACCGGCCACCCCGAGTGGCGCGTAACCGGCCATTTCGCTATCCATCAGCTGCGCCCAACCGGCGTGGTGATAGAAATGCCGCGCCACCAGCGGGATATCCACATCGCGGCTCTCGCGGATGGGTTTGCCGTTGTCGAGCGTTTCCACGACCGACAACAGGCGGGAATGTTTTTGCACCAGCCGCGCCAGCGCATACAGCACCCGCGCGCGTTTGGCCCCGTCTTTGGCCCAAGCCGCCTGCGCCTTGCGCGCGGCCGCAACCGCCGTATCCACATCGGCCCCGTTGGCCTGTGCAATTTGCGCCAGAACCACCCCGTCCGCCGGATTTACCGTTTCAAAATAGCCCCCGTGCGGCGGAACAAACGCCCCGTCAATGAACAGGTTGAAACGGCGGTCGTTGCGTTCAAGCCAGGCCATGGCCTCGCTGGTGCTTTCGGGGGCGGTGCCATATTCCATGCTGTCTAGGATCTCTGAAATTGTCATAATATTATCCAATCGGATGGCGGAAACTGGCCGAATAGCGGCCGGTTACATGGTGTTCAAGCTGGCGTTCGATATCGCCCAGCAAAGACGAGGCCCCAAAGCGGAACAGGTTCGGTTCCAGCCACGGGCGGCCCAGTTCTTCCTTCATCAGCGACAAATAGACCAGCGCGTCCTTGGCCTTGGAAATGCCGCCCGCCGGTTTATAACCAACCGAAACGCCGGTGCGCTCGCGATAGTCACGAATGGCGCGCACCATGGTCAGGCTGACCGGCAAGGTGGCGTTAACGCTTTCCTTACCTGTCGATGTTTTGATGAAATCGACACCGGCCATCATGCACACCCGCGACGCCCGCGCCACATTGCGCAGGGTGCCAAGCTCGCCCGTGGCAAGAATTGCCTTGATATGGGCGTCACCGCAGGCCTCGGTAAATTCGCGCACCTCGTCATAGAGCGCCTGCCAGTTGCCGGACAACACATGCCGGCGCGAAATCACAATGTCGATTTCCTGCGCACCGGCCGCCACGGATTCGCGGATTTCCTGCACCCGCAACCGATAGGGCGACAGCCCCGCCGGAAAGCCGGTGGAAACGGCGGCGACGGGAATATTCGTGCCTTCCAGCGCGCGGCGCGCGGCGGGGATCATTTCATGATACACACAAACCGCGCCGGTGGTGATCCGCCGTTCCCCCAGCCCCAGCGCATGCAGAATATCCGGGCGCACCGGATTGCGCGCCTTGGCGCAGAGCCGTTTGACCCGCTGTTCGGTGTCATCGCCGGAAAGCGTGGTCAGATCCATGCAGGTAATCGCCTTGATCAGCCAGGCGGCCTGATACTCCTTCTTCACCGAACGCCGCGTGCCATAACTGGCGGCACGGCGCTCAATCGCAGAGCGGTTGGCGCGCGCATCCATGACCCATTCCAGATCAAGCGGCAGCCCCGGATTTCGGCTGTGACCCGCCACCGGCAGGTCGTGGGGTTCTATCGTCGTGTTCATGTATTTCGACCTATCATATTCAGAAAACTGGTGCCATTTTCCCCCGCAGCCACGCCCAGATGGGCGCTGACCGTGGCGGAGATATCGGAAAACAGGTGTTTGCCAAGGTTAACCGGCGCGGCTGTGCCCAGCCGGATCAGGATCGGCACCTGTTCGCGGGTGTGATCCGTGCCTTGCCATGTGGGATCATTGCCGTGATCCGCCGTCAGGATCAACAGATCGTCAGGGCGCAGACGGGCGATAACCTCGGGCATGCGGGCGTCGAATTCCTCGAGCGCATTGGCATAGCCCGGCACATCGCGGCGGTGGCCGAATTCGCTGTCAAAATCGACGAAATTGGCAAACAGGAAACCGCCGTCCTGCAAATCATCCATCGCGGTCAGGGTTTTGTCCATCAGGGGCATGTTGCCAAAGGCCTTGCGCACCTCTCCCACGCCGCGATGGGCGAAAATATCGCCAATCTTGCCCATGGTGATGATATGGCGGTTTGCGGCGGTCAGCCGGTCCAGCACAGTTTCCCCCGGCGGCGGCATGGCAAAATCGCGCCGGTTACCGGTACGTTCAAAACCGTTTTCCGCATCCCCCACAAAGGGGCGCGCAATCACACGGCCAAGCGCCATGGGATCCACGAGTTTTCGGGTGATTTCACAGACCCGATACAGACGCTCCAGCCCGAAGTGTTCCTCATGCGCGGCAATCTGCAACACAGAATCCGCAGAGGTATAACAAATCGGCGCACCGGTTTTCACGTGTTCGGCCCCGAAATCCTCGATCACCTGCGTGCCGGAATAGTGGCGATTACATAACAGCCCCGGCAAATCCGCCTGCGCGATCAGATCACGCATCAACCAATCGGGAAAGGCGGGGTCTTCGTCTGGGAAAACCGTCCAGTCAAAGGTAACAGGCACACCGGCGATTTCCCAATGGCCCGAAGGCGTGTCTTTGCCATTGGAGGTTTCCACCCCGACCGCAAAGGGCGTTTGCGGCGGAGTTTCAAGCCCGGGCGGGCAAACGCCCGTGGCCTCTGCGCAGGCAGCCCCCAGCCCCATGGCCGTCAAATGGGGCAAAGCCAGCGGCCCGCTGCGCAATCCCGCGCGATCCCCCTGCCCTTTGGCACAGGCCTCTGCGATATGTCCCACGGTATCAGCACCGGCGTCACCATAGGCTTTTGCATCAGGGGCACCGCCAATGCCAACGGAATCCAGTACAAAAAGAAAGGCACGGCTCATATCTCTATTTTCCATATTTTAGCTACTCTAGCCAAATTAATCATTTTAGTGATTTTCATCATTTACGCTATTTTCTCTAAAATAGTCTTCCCTTCTTCAAAGGGTTCATCACCTATTGTAAAGGCGTTTAACAGTTCTGCTTTGGCAGCCTCATAAGCCGTTTCACTTGCGGCATGGATTTGCGCAATAGGCAAGGCACCAACCTGCGTCCCTACAGGAGCAAGATGCCGGAAACCTACGGATAAGTCAATGGTATCACTTACTTTTTTACGTCCACCGCCAAGGTTGACCACGGCAACCCCAACGGCACGGGCATCAATGGCTGTGACAATTCCCGATGCTGGTGGAAACACATCGCGCACCACCGGCGCGGTTGCCAGATAGGATTTGTGGTTTTCAATAAAATCAACAGGCCCGCCAAGGGCTGCCACCATTTTTCCAAAGACCTCCGCCGCCTGACCGGAGCGGAAGACCTTTTCCAACATGGCCTCTCCATCACGC
>JALWOO010000452.1:0-3202 GCA_027083485.1 Amylibacter sp.
GGGCCAGCCCATTTCATCCATGGCGGTGCGTCCGACTATGTCAAACCGGAATACCATGCACGCATTCTGGAATTGTTCCCGCGCGCGGATTTTCACGAAATTGCAGGCGCGGGGCATTGGGTTCACGCGGAAAAACCGCGTGAATTTATTGCTGTTGTGGAGGGGTTACTCGGCGGCGAGAACCTCTGAGAATTTCTTGAAAAACTTGCCGGCCAGCTTCTTGGCTGTGGACTGGATCAACCGGCTTCCGAGAGAGGCCAGCTTGCCGCCGATTTCCGCCTTGGCTGTGTATTTCAGCAGGGTGTTGCCGTCTTCGGTTTCTTCCAGCCTCACATCCGCGCCGCCCTTGGCATGGCCTGCCACACCGCCGTTTCCCTGACCGGATAGCGAAAACGCATCCGGTGCGCCGACGGTGTCCAGTGTTACATTTCCGGCGAATTTTGCCTTTACCGGCCCGACCTTCAACACGACCTTGGCTTCCAGTTCGGTATCGGAGTGTTTGATCAACTCTTCACAGCCCGGAATGCATTGTTGCAGGATTTCCGGATCATTCAGGGCCTCGTAAACGCGGGTTTTCGGGGCTTCGATCAGAATTTCGTCGGTCAGTTCCATGTTGGGTTCCCTGTCTTTTTTGTTTTCACTGTTGAAACATTTACAGGGCTTTGGGTCAATTGGACAAAATGCCGGTTCAGATCAGTATGAAGGTGAAAATCAGGCTGACCACAACGCCGCCGGTCAGAAACCAGCCAATGGCCTGTTCCCAGCCGTTGTTTTGTGGCTTTTCCAGAGGGGCACCGGCACGACGCAGGGCTGTTTCCACAAGGTTTGGCAGTTGCGGGCCAAAGCGTGAAAGAACCATAGCGGTGCGTTTCAGATCGCGAAGCATAGCGCGCGGGCCAAGGTTATCTGTGATGTATTGCTCCACAACAGGTTTGGCCACGTCCCAGATATTCAGCTCGGGATCAAGCGTGCGGCCCACGCCCTCCACGACCACCATGGTACGTTGCAGCAGGATCAGTTCGGTGCGGGTTTCCATGCCGAAACGTTCGGTCACCTCGAACAGATGCGCCAACAGGCGGGCCATGGAAATCTGGGTGGCGCTCTCGCCAAAGATCGGTTCGCCCACGGCGCGCAGGGCCTGGGCAAAGGCTTCTACATCCTGATCGGCGGGAACATAGCCGGCCTCGAAATGGACTTCGGCAACACGGCGGTAATCCTTGCGGATGAAACCGATCAGGATTTCCGCATAAACCCGGCGGGTATATTCATCCAGCCGTCCCATGATGCCGAAATCCAGTGCCACCAGATCGCCATTGGCGGCGACCTTGAGGTTGCCCTGATGCATGTCCGCATGAAAAAAACCGTCGCGCAATGCGTGGCGCAGGAACATTTGTACTATGCAGGCGGCAAGGCCCTTCAAATCGTGACCCGCAGCGCGGATGGCCTCTACATCACCAAAGGGGATGCCATCGACCCATTCCATGGTCATCACGGATTTGTCGGATTTGTTCCAGATTATGCGGGGCACGGCAAAACCGGTATCATCGGCTGTGTTGGCGGCAAACTCGTCAGCGGCAGAGGCTTCCATGCGCAAATCCAGCTCGCCACGCACCACGGAATCGAAATGTTCGATCACGGCGGTCGGATGCAGCCGGCGGGTGGCGGGGGACAGCAGTTCGATCATGCGGGCCGAGAAATAGAAGGCGTCTATATCCTTGCGAAAGGCTTTTTCCACATCGGGGCGCAGGACCTTGACCGCAACTTGTCGTCCATCGCTGCAAAGGCGGGCCTTGTGAACCTGCGCAATCGAGGCAGCGGCGACAGGTTCGCTGAATTCGGAATAAATCTCGCTAACAGGGCGGCCAAGTTCACGTTCGATAATGGCGCGGGCTTCGCTGGTGGGGAAGGGGGGGAGGCTGTCTTGCAGAACCTTTAGTTCCTGCGCCAATTGCGGGCCGACCACATCCGGACGGGTGGACATGAGCTGTCCAAATTTGATGTAGGCAGGGCCGAGCGCTGTAATCGCCCGCACCAGTGGCGGGTAGTCCGGATTACCCTTTAGCCCCAACCATTTGAACGGCCAGCCGAGGATGCGGGCCGCCAATCGGATGGTGGGCGGGGCGTCCATGGCTTCGAGCGCCTGCTTCATTGCGCCGGTACGTTCAAAGGTAGCACCGGTCCGGATCAGGCGCCAGATATTATGGGGTCCGCGCATGAGTTAAATTTTCCAGCCGGAGTGCAAACAGGCGATACCCATGCTCAGGTTGCGGTATTTGGCGTTTTCAAACCCCGCATCCCGCACCATTTGCAAGAAGGTGTCCTGATCTGGAAACTGGCGGATGCTTTCGACCAGATACTGATAGCTGTCCGCGTCATTGGCGATGATTTTGCCCAGCTTGGGGATCACATTAAAGGAATATTTGTCATAGGCCCATTGCATGGCCGGATTGGGGATCTGGCTGAATTCCAGCACCATCAAACGGCCACCGGGGCGCAGCACGCGATAGGCTTCGTTCAGGGCCTCTTGCGGACGGGTCACATTCCGGATGCCAAAGGAAATCGTGTAAACATCAAAGCTGTTGTCCTCGAACGGGAGCGCCATGGCGTCGCCGCAAATCCAGTCCAGGCGGTCGGCCATGTTGTCAGCCTCGGCGCGCAGGCGACCTGCGTCCAGCATGCTTTGGGTCATATCAAAAACCGTGGCATGGGCAAGCGGTGCGCGTTCCAGAAACCGGAAGGAAATATCACCGGTGCCACCGGCCACATCCAGCAGTTTCTGTCCGTTGCGCGGGGCCAGCCAATCCATCATCGCTTCTTTCCAGATGCGGTGGATGCCCATGGACATGGCATCGTTCATTATATCGTATTTTGATGCAACGTTGCTGAACACGCCATGGACCATGCTGGCCTTGGCGTCTTCATCCACGGTTTGAAATCCGAAATGGGTGGTGCGGTTTGATTCGGTCATGACATGCCTCGTGCTTTTGCAGGTTGGGGTATATAGGGTGTTGTCGTGATTGAAAATGCGTCAGAGCAAAAAGGTTGGTGAAAATGCCCGAACTGCCCGAAGTCGAAACCGTAATGCGCGGCCTGATGCCTGTGATGCAGGGGGCCGTAATTGCGTGCGCGGATGTGCGCCGACCTGATTTACGCTGGCCATTTCCCGATGGCATGGCCGAACGTCTGACCGGATCACGCATAG
>JALWOO010000452.1:3212-5220 GCA_027083485.1 Amylibacter sp.
GTATATCCTCTGTGATCTGGACAGCGGGGAAACCCTGTTGATCCATCTGGGCATGTCTGGGCGGATGACGATTTCACCGGCTGGCACCCCGCATCCGGCACCGGCGAAACATGATCATGTGGTGCTGGACATGGATAACGGCGCGCGGATCAGTTTCAATGATACCCGCCGTTTTGGTGCAATGGATATGGCCCCGACAGCGGAAATTGCAAATCATAAACTGCTGGCCCGTATCGGGCCGGAGCCGCTGGGCAATGCATTTGACGAAACCTATCTGGTTGCTGCGCTCAAGGGGCGCAAATCCCCGATCAAATCGGCACTGCTGGATCAGCGGATCGTGGCGGGGCTGGGCAATATCTATGTGTGCGAGGTTCTGTACCGGACCGGCATTTCGCCTCTGCGCAAGGCAGGGGAATTGTCAGAGAAACGGGCGGCATCGCTGGTGCCGATGATTCGCACGGTTCTGGAGGAAGCCATCGAATCCGGTGGCTCTTCGCTGAAAGATTACCGGCAGGCGGATGGCGAACTGGGATATTTTCAACACAGTTTTGCAGTCTATGGCCGTGAGGGTGAACCCTGTAAAACCCTTGACTGTACTGCAAAAATCAAACGCGTGGCCCAATCGGGGCGTTCTTCGTTTTACTGTAACAGTTGTCAGAGATAACTTGAAACCCGTTCAAATGCTGATAAAGCTGACGCTCGGAGAAACTGCACACGAGGCCTTTCATGGGCTATGAAACCCTAATTGTTGAAGTCGAAGACCACATTGGCCTTATTCAACTAAACCGCCCTGATGCGATGAACGCCCTGAATCAGCAGTTGCTGGATGAATTGGGCCAGGCAATCGGGGCTATGTGCGACAACGATAAGGTTCGGGTGATTGTTCTGACCGGCAACGAGAAGGCATTTGCTGCCGGTGCCGATATCAAGGAAATGCAAGACCAGTCCTTTGTGGATATGTTCAACAGCGATTTCTTTACCGATCAGACAGAAGCGATCTTGCGCTGTCGCAAGCCGATTATTGCAGCCGTTTCAGGCTATTGTCTGGGCGGGGGTTGCGAGTTGGCAATGATGTGCGATTTCATCCTGTGTTCGGAAAGCGCCAAGTTCGGCCAGCCGGAAATCAATCTGGGTGTTGTCGCCGGTATCGGTGGCACACAGCGTCTGACCCGTTTTGTCGGGAAGTCAAAGTCGATGGAAATGCATTTGACCGGCCGCTTCATGGATGCCGCCGAAGCAGAACGTTCCGGGCTTGTAAGCCGGGTCTTTCCGGTGAAAAACCTGATGGAAGAGGCCATGGCGACAGCCGCCAAGATTGCCGAGAAATCACCGCTGACGGCGATGGCGGTCAAAGAAGCCGTGAACCGTTCTTATGAAACCACCCTGCGCGAAGGTGTGCTGTTTGAGCGCCGCCTTTTCCACGCCCTTTTTGCCACAGAGGACCAAGCCGAAGGCATGGCGGCGTTCTCGGAAAAAAGGACACCCAAGTTCCGCGGCAAATAAGCCGCAAAAAACCCGTCGGGGACCGTTGACTTATTGGGGAATCGCTCCTAGAAGCACGGTTCATCTTTCGACTCCGTAAGATACAGGAATCATACACATGGCCAACTCGCCACAGGCAAAAAAACGCGCACGTCAAATCGAACGTCGCACCGCTGTAAACAAAAACCGCCGCACGCGGATTCGCACCTTTGTTCGTAAGGTCGAAGAAGCAATTGCTGGCGGTGATCAAGCCGTTGCTGCCGCTGCGTTGAAGGCTGCACAGCCGGAAATGATGCGGGGTGTCACCAAAGGCATTGCACACAAAAATACCGTAAGCCGCAAGATCTCTCGCCTGTCGGCGCGGGTCAAGGCGATGAGCGCTTAAAACAGTTATTGTAACAACTGTTGCAGGAACGGGGTTGGTCTCAGCTCCGTTTTTTTGCGTGCAATTTTACCGATTTATAATGTTCTGTTTTTGGACGCCTTGCCGGTGTCTGTGTCCTTCGCTATGGTTGTCTGCATCTTC
>JALWOO010000453.1 GCA_027083485.1 Amylibacter sp.
CGGATGGCTGGGCAGAAGTTTAAACCAGCACAAAGGCCATGAATTCCCCGACAAGCGCGGGTTTTTCCTGACCTTCAATTTCCATGCTACCGGAAACGGTGAGCAGCTTCTGGCCCGGGCCTTTTGCCTCTACCGCTTTCAGCACAAAGCGCGCGCGCACGGTTGAACCGGCTGGTACAGGGGCCAGAAACCGCACTTTTTCCATGCCATAGTTGAACACGGCCTTGGCGTCGGGGGGCAGAATGCCGGAGCTGTCAATCGCACCGGCCACAAGCGACAGGGTCAGAAACCCATGGGCAATGGTGGTGCCGGTGGGGCTTTCCTTTCTGGCGCGTTCAATATCGACGTGAATCCACTGGTGATCATTGGTGGTGTCGGCAAACCGGTTGATCCGGTCCTGATCCACCACAACCGGCGCACAGAGGCCGAAATCATGGCCGATGTAGTTTTCCAGCGTGTGAAAGGAATAATTGTCCATGGGATGCCCCGAAACGGAAAAGCCCCGCCCGAATTGCTTCGGGCGGGGCGGGATGTTTTAGGCGGCTGCCTGTGCGGTATCAAAGCGGCCATAGAAGCTTTCGCCCTTGTCGGCCAACTCGCGCAGCAGGGCAGGGGTGGTGAAGCGCTCGCCGTAATTGGCGGTCAGGCCATCGCAGATTTCAACGGCCTTGTCGGCCCCCAGCATATCCAGCCAGCTGAACGGACCACCGGACCACGGCATAAAGCCCCAGCCAAGGATCGCGCCCACATCGCCCTCGCGGATGTCCATCAGCACGCCTTCTTCAAAGGCGCGAACCGCTTCCAGAACCTGCGCCATGGCCAGACGGTGCTGCACCTCGGTCAGGCTTGGCTGATCTTCGGCCACCGGCCAGTTTTCACCCAGCCCTTGCCACAGGCCCACACGTTTGCCTTTTTCGTCATATTCATAAAAACCGGCTTTCGATTTGCGGCCCAGTCGGCCCAGATCGAACAGTTTGAACATCACGTCATCGGCAGGACTTTCGGGATAGGCATCGCCCATGGCGGCCTTGGTGGCCTTGGCGATTTTCACGCCCAGATCAATCGAGGTTTCATCGGTCAGCTGAAGCGGGCCAAGCGGAAAGCCGAGCTGTTTGGCGGCGTGTTCAATCAGGGCCGGTTTCACGCCCTCGGCAACCATGCGCACCCCTTCGTTGATGTAAGGGATGATACAGCGGTTGGCATAAAAGAACCGCGCGTCAT
>JALWOO010000454.1 GCA_027083485.1 Amylibacter sp.
CAAGGCCGAATGGATCCCCCGCCACCTTGTCCGACGCCTCGGCCAGTGTTGTTACCACCTTGGCTGTCGGGGTGATTTGGGACATTGTCACCCCCAAGGGCGAATTCTCCAAAACCGTGGCAAAGGCGGAATTTCCCTGCGCAACATACACTGTAATATCCGCATCCGGCCCACCAATGCGCCGCCAGTTTGTCACCTCTCCACGCAAAATGCGGGCCAGATCGGTCATACTCAGGCTACCGATCGGGTTAACCTCCGAGACGGCAGCAACCACGCCATCCACAGCCAAAACCTGCTGCTGACCCACATCTGTGGGATTCCCCTGACCTGCCGCAATAAACGCCGCTATTTCATCGGCATTTACCCGCCGGCTGGCAGCAACAATAATGTCTCCGCCTTTGCTCAGGGCTTCAAAGGCCGCTTCTTCGGGCTGTATCTCTATCCGTATTTCCGCAATCGGTTGGCCACCGGTTTCGGCGATAGACATGGTCTGCCCCTCAGGCGACATATCGCTGATCGTGACCGTATACCCCTGTGATCCGGCAAAAGCTTCCAGCAGTGTCGGGATAAAAACCCGCCCCAAGGCATCCGAACCAAGCACCGTGAAACGGGACACCATGTCTTGCACGCCGGGGCAGGCATCCCCGGCACAGGTCACCGTGCGTCCATCCACTGTCAGCACGCCAAAACTGGTCTCTACCTTGTAAAATTCCCCGTCAAAATTCAGCAGCTTACCCTCGACACGGACAGTCCCTGTTTTTGCTTGCAAAACAACCTGTTGCGCAGAAGACATCAACGGGAACAAGACACCTGCAAAAAGAAAAATTGCAGTAATCCATCCCGAAAGCCTTTGGCCATAGAGTTTCAACATATCCAACCTTTGGTAATAGTGTATCAGGATGCCGCTTTTTCGCGGCTATCTCAGCGCTATTGTCATGCTTTCGCGCGCATTATTCAAGACCAGGTTGCCGATGGGCTTGCCACAGTGGGCCG
Organism: Amylibacter sp.; assembly: GCA_027083485.1. GTDB lineage: Bacteria > Pseudomonadota > Alphaproteobacteria > Rhodobacterales > Rhodobacteraceae > Amylibacter. The sequence goes on from JALWOO010000454.1 coordinate 994, forward strand.
CATCCAAACGTAAACGGCTGCTGAATTGGCCTGTATCTGGCTGAACCCGTACGGTTTGTACGGTTAGATCCGGCGTACATCCTGTTACTTTTAACATCACCGGTTTCATTGAGCGCTGAAAAAACGTGATCACCTGCGCCCTGATCGGGTGTTGCAGATCGGGATTTCCCAAAACGGTTACATACCCGCCGTTATCCAACAAGGCCTGATTCAAGGATCGCGGGTTCTGTGGTGAAAGCTGGCGGTTTTCCGGATCAAGGGCCAGCAGTTCCACATCGCTTTTGCCCTTCCAAGAGATCGCAGTGCGATTAACCCGCGCCAAATCGGGGATCATGGCCATGGCCGTTTCTCGTTGGCCGTCCGCCAGATCAACATCAAATGTTGCTACCTCTGACAAAGCCGGAATAATCAGGTTTAGCACGCCGTCAGGGGATAATTTTTCACGAAATAATAGGCCACCATGATGAATGGTGACAATCGTGGACGGCTGACAAGGCGCGTTGAGCGTCAACAAAACCTGCGCAGCAATCCGGGCCGTTGCAGACAGCTTGATTTGGCAAAGCGTGGCTGCTGTCGCCATGGGCTTGGACGGCGGGCCGATCAGCTTCAAACGCGGCATCGAGGCAAGAATAATCCGGTTTTCGGGGGCGGGCCTATGGACAGGTATCGCCGTATCCGCCCCGCTTACAGACGGCAGTGCCGGCGAAACGGCCGCATTGGCCTGCGCAAATCCGTTCACCGCTGCACTATCGCGCAGAAAATAACCCGCAACACCCATGCCAGCAGCAAGGCATACGCCGGTAATCATTGTCAGGTTTCGATCTGTGAGTCGCATTTGTTGCCCTCGTTTCCGCGTCTATTATCGCAGATCAGGCCGTGGACATCAGCAAGGCAAGCAAGTTGGCTCAAGCCTGATGGCCCCATGCAACAGAATTCCAGCAGTCGCTATTTTACGCCAGACGGCCACAACATCTTGTTAGGAAACCGGTCATATTCCTGACACAATAAAAAACCCGCACGCGGCAGGTTTTTTGTTTGGTAGGATTTGGTGTTACAGCTTGCCGTGGCAATGCTTGAATTTCTTGCCTGAACCACAAGGGCAGCGATCATTGCGACCCGGGTTTCCCCAGGTGGCCGGGTCATTCTCGTCGAATTCGGTATCCCCAAAAACAGCCTCGAGCGGTGCCTCGTCAGCCCCCCCTTCTTGGGCTTGCAATTGCGCCATTGCTTCTGCTTGTGCTTCCATCTGCGCAAAATAGGCGGCTTGCTGTTCTTCGATCTCTGCTTTGGTTGGCAGATGCGACAAACGCGAGGTCACATCATTTCGCAAACTATCCAACATGGATTGAAACAATTCAAAGCCTTCGGTTTTGAATTCGTTCAGCGGATCACGGTTGGCATAGCCGCGGAAACCGACAACCGAACGCAAATGTTCCAGTGTCACCAGATGTTCCCGCCATTTTTCGTCAATCACCTGCAGCAGGATTTGTTTTTCAATGGCCCGCACGTTTTCAGGACCCAAATCGGCAACCTTTGCGGCCATTGCTTCGTCCGCCGCCTTGTACAGACGCTCGCGAATTTCCGTGTCGTCAATGCCTTCTTCGGCAGCCCATTCGATCACCGGCACATCAATACCGAGGTTTTCAATCACTTCGCCATAGAGCGCCTCAACGGTCCATTGATCGGCATATGATTTTGCCGGAATGTTGCGATCCACCAAATCGTCAATCACCTGATCGCGCATATCTTTGACCACATCGGACAGGTCATCGCTTTCCATCACTTCGAAGCGCTGCTCGAAAATGGCTTTGCGCTGGTCATTCATCACATCGTCGAATTTCAACAACTGCTTGCGAATGTCAAAGTTGCGGCCTTCGACCTTGGCTTGTGCTTTTTCGAGCGATTTATTGACCCACGGATGAATAATGGCTTCGCCTTCCTGCATCCCGAGGGTAGACAGCACTTTGTCCAACCGTTCAGAACCGAAAATCCGCATAAGATCATCTTCGAGAGACAAGAAAAAGGACGACCGCCCCGGATCACCCTGACGGCCGGAACGGCCCCGCAACTGGTTATCGATACGGCGGCTTTCGTGACGTTCGGTCGACAGCACATACAGACCGCCGGCCTCAAGTGCTTTCTTTTTGTTTTCAGCAAGTTCCGCTGTGATCTCGGCGCGGATTTTCTCTACATCCGCACCTTCGCCAGCCTCGGCGATAGCAGCGGCGACACGCATGTCCACATTACCGCCCAGCTGAATATCGGTCCCGCGACCGGCCATGTTGGTCGCAATGGTAACCGCCCCCGGATAACCGGCATCGGCCACGATTTGGGCCTCTTGCTCATGGAAACGCGCATTCAGCACGTTATGAGGAATACCGTTTGGATTTTTCGCCAGCTGTTCAATGGCTTCCGCGTCTTTGATGAACTGGGCTTTGTTTTCTTCTTTCTTCATCCCCTCGGCCCGCTTGCGCAGGGTCGCGGCGATTTTCTTTAACAAAGACGTGTCTTTGAGCAAGGTCGAAAGATATTCGGATTTTTCAATCGAGGTTGTCCCGACAAGTGTCGGTTGCCCTTTCAAATGCGCTTTGGCAATTTCCTCAACCACCGCCACGAATTTTTCCTCTGCAGTACGATAAATCGCATCGTGTTCATCAATACGGATCACCGGCTTGTTGGTCGGGATTTCCACAACACCCAGGCCATAGATTTCCATAAATTCCTCGGCCTCGGTTTGTGCCGTACCGGTCATGCCTGCCAATTTTTCATACAGACGGAAATAGTTCTGGAAGGTAACAGAAGCCAGCGTCACGTTTTCCGGCTGAATGGTCAGGCCTTCCTTGGCCTCGATCGCCTGATGCAAACCTTCGGAAAGCCGGCGGCCCCGCATCATGCGGCCGGTGAATTCGTCGATCAACATGACTTCGCCGTCTTTGACGATGTAGTCTTTTTCGTTCTTGAACAACACATGTGCGCGTAGGGCGTTTGTAATGTGATGCACAAGGGTCGTGCTTTCGGGATCATAGAGGGATTGCCCCTCGGGCAGCAGGTCCATAGCCCGCATTTTTTCCTCGACGAAATCATTGCCTGCGTCTGTCAGCACCGCAGTGCGTTGCTTTTCGTCAACCGTGTAATGCTCTTCGGACAGCATCGGCACGATTTTATCGACGGTGATATACAGCTCGGAACGATCCTCGGCCGGACCGGAAATAATCAGCGGGGTGCGGGCCTCGTCGATCAGGATCGAGTCGACCTCGTCCACAATCGCGAAATAGTGATCACGCTGGCAGATTTCCGACAGCTCCGATTTCATGTTGTCGCGCAGATAATCGAAACCCAGCTCGTTGTTGGTGGCATAGGTTATATCCGCAGCATAAGCTTCGAGCTTTTCACCCTCGTCCATATGCGGATAAACAACGCCGGTGGTCATGCCCAGAAAATCATAGACCTGTGACATCCATTCCGCGTCACGTTTGGCAAGATAATCATTCACCGTCACCACATGCACGCCGCGCCCGGTCAGGGCGTTCAAATACACGGGCAAGGTCGCCATCAGGGTTTTGCCCTCGCCGGTTTTCATTTCCGCGATATTGCCGCGATGCAGGAAAATACCGCCGATCAGCTGTACATCAAAGGGACGCAGGCCCAAGGTCCGCACGGCGGCCTCGCGGGCGTTGGCGAATGCTTCCGGCAGCAAATCGTCAAGCTTTTCACCTTTTTCAAGGCGTTCCTTGAATTCGGTTGTCTTTTCCTTGATCTGCGCATCGGAGAGCTTTTGAAACTCCGGTTCCAGATCGTTGATCTTTTTGACCAACGGCTGAACAGCCTTGATTTTGCGTTCGTTCGGGGTGCCGATCACCTTATGTGTCAGTTTGCGCAAGCCCAGCATATCTGCTCCGTTTTCATACCTTTGCGCCGGACGTTAAACCCGGCAAGAACTGGCGTAAAGTTGAAAGGGCATGCAATCTATCACCTTGTCGATCATCCTATGACCGCTTATGTAGTTTGCAATCGCGCCTGTCCCAACGAACAATGCCAGATTGGCATGTAAGCAGGTAAGCGGGGAGTGTCAATGTTGGCCCATGGCCACAAGGCGCGAATGGCTTAAAATATGCCTGAAACACGGCAAGAACTGAGGAACCTTCATGAAATTCAGAACTCTTTTAGCAACATCTGCCTGTCTTGTATTTACCAGCACGGCTTCATTCGCTCAGGACAC
>JALWOO010000455.1 GCA_027083485.1 Amylibacter sp.
GGCAAATACATCCACATCCATGCCTCGCGCAATCGCGGTTTTCACGTATTCCTTGCCGTCGGCAATGGTAAAGGCCAGCTCCTGCACCAGATTGGCGCCCGCTTCCTGCATGTGATAGCCGGAAATGGAAATGGAGTTGAATTTTGGCATTTCGTTCGAGGTGAATTCGATAATATCCGCCACGATCCGCATGGATGGTTCCGGTGGATAAATATAGGTGTTGCGCACCATGAATTCCTTGAGCACATCATTCTGGATCGTGCCCGATAGCTTGGCGCGCTCAACACCCTGTTCTTCGCCGGCCACAATGAAACAGGCCAGCACCGGAATAACCGCGCCGTTCATGGTCATGGAAACCGAAATTTTATCCAGCGGAATGCCGTCAAACAGGATTTTCATGTCCTCGACGCTGTCAATCGCCACACCGGCCTTGCCCACATCGCCGACCACGCGCGGATGGTCGCTGTCATAGCCGCGATGCGTGGCCAGATCAAAGGCCACGGAAACCCCCTGTTGCCCCGCTTCCAGCCCGCGCCGGTAAAAGGCGTTGGATTCTTCGGCGGTGGAAAACCCTGCATATTGGCGGATGGTCCAGGGGCGGCCCGCATACATGGTCGCCTTCACCCCGCGTTTATAAGGCGCAAAGCCGGGCAGATTGTCCAGATGCTCCACCCCGTTCAGATCATCCGCATCATAAACCGGCTTGACCTTGATGCCCTCGGGCGTGTCCCAATCCAGCGCCTCCAGCGGCTTGCCGCGCAATTCTTTCTCGGCCAGCGCCTGCCAGTCTTTCATGTCATTGCTCATCTTGTGCACTCCATTAGGGCCTATTGCCCGCTATCCAGAAATTTCAGTTTCGCGGATCTGGGCAGGCTTGGCCCGAAATCCCTTAACTTGTTCACCACATCATCGACTGCCGCGCGGCTGGTGGCATAAAAACTGACACGAGAGCCGCCCAATGTGCCGCGCGGGATGGTCAGATCCAGCTGCGCTACCTCGATCCAGTTCGCCGGTATCCAGCCCTTGAACCAGTGTTTATACAGCATTGCCAGCCGCACCCCGTGCGCCTGCACCAGCTTGTCCATCCACAAGGGATCATGTCCCCGCAAACGGGCCTCCAGCGCCTCGCGAGAGGCCAAGCCCCACAAATCCAGCACATAATCCGGATTGCCATAGGCCACTTGCCCCAGATCATTCACCGCCACAGGGGCCTGCCAGA
>JALWOO010000456.1 GCA_027083485.1 Amylibacter sp.
GCAATCGGACAGAATATCGCCAAACAGGTTATCCGTCAGGATCACATCAAACTGTTTCGGATTGCGCACCAGCTGCATCGCGCCGTTATCCGCATACATGTGGGACAATTCCACATCCGCATAATCCGCCTGATGCACCTCTGTCACCACATCGCGCCACAGAATCCCGCTTTCCATGACATTGGCTTTTTCCATGGAACACACCTTGTTGCCCCGCTTGCGCGCCAGCTCGAACGCAGAGCGTGCCACACGGTCGATCTCGTCTTCCGTATAACGCTGGGTGTTGATCCCCACCCGCTTGCCGTCTTCCTCGAAAATCCCGCGCGGCTCGCCAAAATAGGAACCGGACGTCAGCTCGCGCACAATCATGATATCCAGACCGGAAACAATATCCCGCTTCAGGCTGGAAAAATCCGCCAACGCATCAAAACACTGGGCCGGGCGCAGATTGGCAAACAGGTCCATTTCCTTGCGCAACCGCAACAAACCGCGCTCGGGCTTCAGGCTGAAATCCAGATCATCGTATTTCGGACCGCCCACAGCGCCCAGCAGAACCGCATCGACCTCTTGCGCCTTGGCCATGGTGTCATCATGCAACGGCACCCCGTGCGCATCATAGGCAGCACCGCCAACAAGGTCTTCGCTCACATCAAAGCTCAAATCGCGCTTATCGCCAAACCAGGTGATAATCCGTTTCACTTCGTCCATGACTTCGGGGCCAATACCGTCACCGGCCAGTACCAGCAAAGAGGGAGTGTTCATCGTTAAATTCCTTTATAAGTCAGCTCGGGAAAGGTCTATTCCTCCCGCGCCAAAGGGTCAAGGCAACTGCCCCATTTCCCCTCCTTCGAATTCGCCATAAATATCCCCGCCGGAGGCATCCGCCCGCGCATCTGACCACCGCCTGACAGCTCTACTCCAGACATCCCGCCAACCGCTCTGCCAGAAAATCGAACACACAGCGCACCCGCGCCGAGGTACGCAACTCCTCATGGGCCGTCAGCCACACCGGCAAGGGCGGGATCGGCAGCCCGGGCAGCACCCGCACCAACCCCTTTGCCTTGCCCAGCATCACCTGCGTCGCCCCGATCCCGACACCCGCTGCAAGGGCCTCGAGATAGGCCGCCTGATCGTCAATCCGAAAGGCAAAATCCTCGCGCCGCACCGGAAGCCCCAAGGCCGTCATACCGCGAATGATGGTCTCGTCGCGATCATAGCC
>JALWOO010000457.1 GCA_027083485.1 Amylibacter sp.
CGGCGTTGTTTCCGTTTATGGTTACGGTGGCGGTATTATTCCCCGTTATTCAGAAGTCGCTGACAAATTTCCGGAGTCGAAAGAGTTTCACACTCTGCGCATTATGCCTCCTCCGGGCTTTCACTACACAACCGATTTGCTGCGCAAAATGTGCGACATCTGGGAAGAGCATGGTTCCGGCCTGATCGCTTTCCACGGCCAGTCCGGTGACATTATGTTCCAGGGCTGTTCCACAGAAGCAACCCAGCCGGCATTCGATGCGCTGAACGAAATCGGTTTTGACCTCGGCGGGGCCGGTCCGGCACTGCGGACAGCCATGAGCTGCGTTGGCGCTGCCCGTTGCGAGCATTCCTGCTTTGACGAAGCCAAGGCACACCGCGGCATCATCAACGCGCTGCTGGACGAAATGCACCGTCCGTCGCTGCCATACAAGTTCAAGTTCAAATTCTCCGGTTGCGGGAATGACTGCGTGAACGCCATCCACCGTGCCGACTTTGCGGTGATCGGTACCTGGCGTGATGACATCAAGATTGATCAGGCTGCGGTTAAGGAACATGTTGCCAAGGTTGGTCGCAAGTATACCATTGATACAGTGGTTTCCATGTGCCCGACCCGTGCGATTTCCCTGAATGACGATGACACGCTGGAAATCGACAACAAGAGCTGTGTGCGCTGTATGCACTGTATCAATGTAATGACCAAAGCCTTGTCTCCCGGTGATGACAAAGGTGTATCCATCATGATCGGCGGCAAGCGTTCGCTGAAAGTGGGCGATATGATGGGCATTATGATCAAGCCGTTCATGAAGCTGGAAACCGAAGAGGATTTCGAGGCACTGGAAGAATTCGCAGAAGAATGCGTTGAATTCTTTGCTGACAATGCTCTTGAGCATGAACGTGTTGGTGAAACCATCGACCGCATTGGTCTGCCGGCCTTCCTTGAGGCGATGGATCTGGATGTGGACCCGAATATGGTTAATCACCCGCGTACATCCAGCTATGTCCGTACCGATGACTTTGACGAAGAAGCCGCCAAGTGGTTTGAGCGCAAAGCAACCGAAGCTGGCATGACTGTCGCTGGCGAATAAGCCGGTCGTAAATCTGTATGAAAATTGCAGCCCTGCAGCAGTGATGCGCAGGGCAGGGAGAAAGATATGAGTACCGAAAAAGTAATTCCACGCGCCGCAGACGAGGTTGGTGTACCGGATCACATCCAGT
>JALWOO010000458.1 GCA_027083485.1 Amylibacter sp.
ACTGGCGGCTGCCCGCGGTGAAGCGGCGCAATTGCTGGAAGAAGCCGAAGGCTATCGTGCGCAGGTGGTCAATCAGGCCGAAGGTGAAGCCTCGCGTTTCAACGCGGTTTATACCGAATATGCCAAAGCACCGGACGTGACCCGCAAGCGCCTGTATCTGGAAACCATGGAAAAGGTTCTGGGCGGGGTTAACAAGGTTATCATCGACGAAAACAAAGGCGGGCAGGGTGTTGTGCCGTATCTGCCGTTGAACGAGCTAACCAAATCGCGAGGGTCCAACTGATGAAACGCATGCAAATGATCCTGCCGGTACTGTTTCTGGTGCTGATAGCCGTGGCGTCTTCGATCTATATCGTGGATGAACGCGAAAAGGCCCTGCGCCTGTGGTTTGGTGAGGTGACCGCCGAAATCCGCGAGCCGGGCCTGTATTTCAAAGTGCCAATGCTGCACGAAATCGTCAAATACGACGACCGTATTCTGGCGCTCGACAGCCATCCGGCAGAGGTAACACCGCTGGATGACCGTCGTCTGGTTGTGGACGCTTTCGCCCGCTGGCGGATTGCCGATCCGAAAACCTTTCGTCGTGCGGTCGGGGCGGGAGGCATTGCCACCGCGCGCGACCGTCTGGGCAAAATCCTGAACGCCAACCTGCGCGAAGTGCTGGGGAGTGTGACATCGGGTGCAATCCTGTCTGCGGACCGTGTGGCCTTGATGAACCAGATTCGGGACAAATCCCGCTTGCAGGCTTCCGATCTCGGGGTGGACCTGATTGACGTGCGGATCAAACGTGCCGATCTGCCACAACAGAACCTTGCCGCGACTTTTGACCGGATGCGCGCGGAGCGGAACCGCGAAGCTGCCGATGAAATCGCGCGTGGTAAAGAAGCCGCACAGCGGGTTCGGGCGCAGGCGGATCGTACGGTGATTGAAACCACCTCCGAAGCACAGAAAAACGCGGATATCATTCGCGGTGAAGCAGACGCAAAACGGAACGCGATCTTTGCTCAATCCTATGGACGTGATCCGGAATTTTTTGCCTTTTACCGGTCGCTTTCAGCCTATGAATCCGCGCTTAAGGGCGATAATTCGACTATGGTTATTTCGCCCGATAGCGAATTTTTCAACTATCTGAAATCTGCCAACGGCAAGTAACCAAAGCAAAAATAACATTGGGGTCGGCATGCGTGCCGGCCTTTTTTTATGCGGGATTGAGTTT
>JALWOO010000459.1 GCA_027083485.1 Amylibacter sp.
AGATCTGCGTGACTTGGCCCGTTCAATCAAAGAGCGCGGCATAATACAGCCCCTTATTGTACGTCCGGAACCTGGAATTTCGGGACAGTTCCAAATTGTTGCCGGCGAACGCCGGTGGCGCGCCGCCCAATTGGCCAAGGTGGATTCTGTTCCGGTACTTGTCAGAGATCTGGATGATCTTGAAGTGCTGGAAATCGCCATCATTGAAAACATTCAGCGTGCAGACCTGAATCCCGTCGATGAGGCAGCCGGATATCAGCAGTTGATGGACAAATTCGGGCATACACAAGAAAGGCTCTCGGAGGCTCTCGGGAAAAGCAGAAGTCATATTGCGAATACGCTGCGCCTGTTGAATTTACCCGAACCGGTTCTTTCCTATTTGCGGAGTGGACTGATTAGCCCGGGGCATGCACGGGCGTTGATCCCGACAGAAAATCCGGTTGAGTTGGCAAGAGAGATTGTTTCCAAGGGATTGTCGGTACGGCAAACAGAAGCCTTGGCGAAGCGAAGCCAAGAACCCCACAAGGCAAAGCGGCCAAAAACGCAGGAAAAAGATGCTGATACGCGTTCTCTTGAAGTTGATTTGAGCGCAAATCTGAAAATGAAGGTTGTCATCAACCACAAAGATGGATCAGAGGGCGGGTCTGTTACTATTCAGTATAAAGATCTGGATCAGCTTGATGAGTTATGCCAAATTTTGTCGGCTACCCATTCGGCCGGGTCCAGATAAATGCCACTACGCAAGACAACACAACGAATTGTATGGCGGAGACCCAGAGTTCAAAGCCAATAAACAACATCAGCAGCCAGCTCGCTGCAATTGTTAATACGGCCTTTCGTTTAACAGAGGGCCGTATTGCGCCATTCCGCTCCCAGTCTTTTAGGGATGGGCCGAAAATTTTATGATTAATGAGCCAGTTGTGCGCTCTTGTTGATGAGCGGGCAAAACAGAAAGCCGCCAAAAGAATAAAAGGGACGGTCGGGAGTAATGGCAACACAACGCCAATGCCTGCGAGTACAACGCAGGCAATTCCTGCGACAAGCCAAACTACCCGCATTTTCGCATCCTCCTTGCCTTATGCATTCAATATTTCGGCCAATACCGTGTTCAAAAGTACGCGCCCTTTTTCTGTAGCGATCACATGGCTATTTGTAACTCTCAAGAAGCCGTCATTGGCCAGTGATTGAAGCTTACCCATATCCAGAAGGTTTTTATCGAGTTGTTGCAACCGATCCAGATTACTGCCTTCGCTTAAGCGTAGAGACATCATAAGGTATTCTGCGAATTGATCCTCGGGCTTAATATCTTCGACCGTCTCCATGGCAATGCCATTTTTTTCGACAGTGGCGAGCCATTGATCTGGCATGGATGGGGATTCTGTGGCGAAACGTTTTTCTTTGATGCTGAGCCTGCCATGGGCACCGGGACCAATACCGGCGTAATCGCCATAACGCCAATAGATCAGGTTATGTTTGCTTTCGGATCCGGCACGCGCGTGATTGGATACTTCATAGGCGGAAAGTCCCGCAGCTCCGCAAATATCCTGCGTGGCTTCATACATATCGACAGCAGTTTGGTCGCTTGGTAAATCCCGCAAGCGACCTTTGCTTTGAAGTTCTCCGAACCGCGTGTTCGGCTCAATCGTTAGCTGATAAAGCGACAGGTGGTTTACTGCGAGGTCTATGGCTTTATGAAGCTCGGCTTCCCACTTTGATCGCGTTTGGTTTTGTCTGGCATAGATCAGGTCAAAACTTACGTTATCAAAATATAATTTAGCAATATCAAAGGCTTGCATTGCCTCTTGTGCCGTATGAAGGCGGCCCAATGCCTTTAGGTGCTGGTCATCCAGCGATTGAATTCCCATAGACAGGCGATTTACGCCTGCCTGTGCATAGGCTTGAAATCTGTTTGCCTCTACGGAAGTGGGGTTTGCCTCAAGGCTGATTTCAACGGTATCGGATAGCTTCCAATTTTGAGCAATGCACTCAAGAATTGTCGCGACGGCTTCAGGATCCATCAGGCTCGGCGTGCCGCCCCCGAAAAATATGGTATCGACTGTCCGTCCTGCCGTTAGGGATGCTTGGTGAAAAATTTCAGCCTGAAAGGCCTTGGCCCAACGTTTTTGGTCTACATTCCGGTGAACATGGGAATTGAAATCGCAATAAGGGCACTTGGACTGGCAAAAAGGCCAGTGGATATAGATGCCAAAACCGGCATTTTTCCAATCGTCAGCCACGGAGGCTTGCGATCATTTTGTTAAAGGCATCTGTTCGGTGGCTCAGCTGTTTTTTTCGGGCGGGTTCCATTTCGGCAAATGTCAGCGTTTCGCCTTCTGGCACGAACATTGGGTCAAATCCGAAACCTTTGTCTCCGCGCATTGGCCAAACCAGATGGCCTTCGGCCTTGCCGGCGAACAGTCTGTCTTCGCCATCAGGCCAGGCAAGACAAAGCGTACTTCTAAAGCGGGCAGTTCGCGGCTCGGGGGTATTTTTCGCTTCGAGCAAATCCCAAACCTTGGTCATGGCCATTGTAAAATCGCGGCCATTGGGTGTTTCTGCCCAATCTGCGGTATAGACGCCGGGTTGGAGGTCGAGAGCATCGACCTCTATGCCGCTGTCGTCGGATAGGGCAGGCAGCCCGGATTTTTTGGCAGCATAATGTGCCTTGATACGGGCATTCCCTGCAAAAGTGTCTTCGGTTTCTTCCGGCTCGTCAAAGCCAAGTTCGCCTGCAGAAATGACAGAGATACCAAATGGTTCCAGCATCTCTTTAATCTCGCGCAATTTGCCTTGATTATGGGAGGCGAGGACTATCTTTCTCTCTGTCAATTTGCGCATATCAGGAGGTTGCCTTCTCTTGTGCCGATACCAGTTCCGAAACACCCTTTTCGGCAAGATCCATCAGTTGGTTGAATTCTTCACGACTAAATGTGGCCCCTTCGGCAGAGCCTTGAATCTCGATCAATCCTTTGGTTCCGGTCATGACAAAGTTGGCATCGGTTCCGGCTTCGCTGTCTTCGGGGTAGTCAAGATCAAGCACCGGCTGACCCCCATAGATACCGCAACTGACGGCAGCCACGTGATTGACCAGCGGGTCTTCTTTGATCTCGCCTGTGGCCAGAAGCTTATTCACAGCCAGACGCAGCGCAACCCAGCCGCCGGTGATCGAGGCGCAACGGGTGCCGCCATCGGCCTGAAGTACGTCGCAATCCACTGTGATCTGGCGTTCGCCAAGGGCGACTCGGTCAATACCGGCACGCAACGAACGGCCAATCAGGCGCTGGATTTCTTGTGTGCGACCGGACTGTTTTCCAGCGGCAGCCTCGCGACGATTGCGGGTGGTGGTGGCGCGGGGCAACATGCCGTATTCTGCCGTTACCCAGCCCAGACCTGTATTTTTCAACCAGGGCGGAACCCGTTTTTCAATGGAGGCTGTGCATAAAACATGGGTATCGCCGCATTTGATGATGCAGGATCCTTCTGCATGTTTTGTCACGTCAGTTGTAATTTCTACAGGACGCATTTCGTCCAAAGATCGACCGGAGGGGCGCATTTGATTTCCTTATCTGTTTTGGGCGTGATACCCTGTTCATACAGCAATCGCAAACCCCGATTGACCAACCCTGCGTGGGTCACTAAGTATAGGCACCCGATCGACTGGAGTTCAGCGTGACGACTAATCCAATAGATAAACTGAATGAACGCAGCAGAGAAGTTTTCCGCGTTTTGGTGGAATCATACCTCGAAACCGGCGATCCCGTTGGCTCGCGAACCCTTACGCGATCACTTACGGAAAAAGTATCGGCTGCAACAATTCGCAATGTGATGCAGGATCTGGAGCATCTCGGGCTTCTGGATAGCCCGCATGTATCTGCCGGACGGATCCCGACGCAGTTTGGCTTGCGCATGTTTGTGGATGGATTGCTGGAAGTGGGTGATTTATCGAAGACTGAACGCATGTCGATTGAAACCTCTATCGGGAGTGAAGAGCAAGACATTACACAGGCTCTTGATCGGGCTGGCTCGTTGCTCTCCGGTTTGACCAAGAGTGCGAGTGTGGTTCTGGCTCCAAAGAGTGAAGCCCCGATCAAACACATTGAATTCGTCTCTTTGGCTCCGGATAAGGCTCTTGTTGTGCTGGTAACGGCTGATGGTCAGGTTGAAAACCGCATGTTCACGCCACCAATGGGCCAGACACCTTCGGCAATGCGTGAGGCTGCGAATTTTCTGAATGCAGTGTTAGCAGGTCACACAATTTCCGAACTTCGATCCGTGGTCGATCTTGAGATTAACAAAAGACGTCAACAGCTTGACAAATTGGCACAAGACCTGATTTCGGTGGGTGTCGCTGCCTGGACCGACACAGGCAGCGAGCAAGAGCGCCTGATTGTGCGTGGACGTTCGAATCTGATTGAAGAAGGGGTCCATGAACAGGAATTGGAGAGGGTCAAAGAACTGTTTGACGATCTTGAACACAAGCGTGAAATTGCCCAGTTTTTGAACCTTGCGGAAGAAGGCGAAGGTGTTCGCATTTTTATTGGCTCCGAGAACAAACTTTTTTCACTTTCGGGTTCATCTTTGGTCGTTTCCCCCTATATGAATGCTGACCGCAGGGTTATAGGTGCCATTGGAGTTATTGGCCCGACCCGGCTGAACTATGGAAGAATTGTCCCTATCGTAGACTACACGGCACAGCTGGTGAGTCGCCTTATGTCGAACAGGAAGTGAAAATGGCTGACGAACGCGAAATCAAAAATCCAGATGACTACTTTGATGACCTTGAGAACATGGAATTTGAAGAAGTTGACCTGACAGCAGAGCCAGAGGAGGCTTCTCCAGAGGCCGAGCTTCAGGCTGAAATCAATGACCTCAAGGATAAACTGATGCGCTCTATGGCCGAAGCGGAAAATATCCGCAAACGCGGCCAACGGGAACGCAAAGATGCCGAAACCTATGGTGCATCCAAATTGGCGCGTGAATTGTTACCCGTGGCCGATAATCTGGCCCGCGCCCTTGGCGCAGTGACGGATGAACAACGTGAAGCAAGCAAAGCCCTGATCGAGGGGATCGAGCTGACCCAACGTGAATTGCTCGGCGCTTTGGCAAAAAGCAAAATCACACCAATCACGCCGCAGGTGGGCGATAAATTCGATCCGAACATTCACCAGGCCATGTTTGAAGCCCCCGTGCCGGATACCAAGGCCGGCCATATCATTCAGGTGATGAACGATGGCTATATGATTGCGGATCGTCTGTTGCGTCCGGCGCAGGTCGGGGTATCATCGGGCGGATAAAACCGTCGGAGATTAAAATGATCCAGGGCCAGCGTTCCATGCCGATTTTGCCTGCCAATGACTTGGCGGCGACAATTGAATTTTTCACAGGTGGCCTTGGGTTTCGTCTGGCCGGTATTTTGAAAAACGATGATGGCAAGGATAATTTTGCCATCGTCCAGCTGGATCACATTACAGTCGGATTACAACAAAGCGACCGTGCGGGGACCGGCAAAGAATGGGCCGCGTATTTCTATCTTGCGGATATTCTTGCCTTTGTGGATCAGATACAGGGAAACGGTGTGCGTATTTTACGGGGACCGGAAGACACGTTTTACCATTGCAAAGAAATTGATATTGTTGATCCCACGGGAAACCTGATCTGTTTTGCACAAGACAAAAGGCCCGTGCTGGATGGGCCTGGTTTATAGGTCCAGCATCGCCTTCAGCTCATAAAGCTTTGCCAATGCGTCCTTGGGTGTCATCTCGTCGGGCATGATTTCTGCCAAGGCCTCGACAACGGGCGGAGTTTTTTGCGAAACCTGTGTTGGCGGCGGCGCTGCGGCGAACAATGGCAAATCCTCAAACACCGTTTGCGATTTTCCGCCTGACTCGCGGCTGCCTTCTTCGAGTGCTTCCAGAACCACCTTTGCCCGCTGCACCACCGATTCCGGAAGGCCCGCGAGCTTGGCGACCTGAACACCATAAGACCGGTCCGCCGCACCGAGTTTTATCTCGTGAAGGAAGATAATATCGCCCTCCCATTCGCGCACCGTGATCGTAGCATTCATCAACCCGTCAAGTTTGGACGACAGACGGGTTAACTCGTGATAATGTGTGGCAAAAAGGGTTCGACACTGGTTAACCGCATGCAAATGTTCCAAGGTTGCCCAGGCAATAGACAGCCCGTCATAAGTGGCCGTTCCGCGCCCGATTTCATCCAGAATAACCAGCGCATTTCGGTCTGCCTGATTTAAAATTGCAGCAGTTTCAACCATTTCCACCATAAAGGTCGACCGACCCCGTGCCAAATCATCCGATGCACCAACACGGGAAAATAGCTGTGAAACAATGCCGATCTCTGCTTTTTCTGCCGGAACAAAGCTACCCATTTGGGCCAGAATTGCAATCAACGCGTTCTGGCGCAGAAATGTGGATTTACCGGCCATGTTTGGACCGGTCAAAAGCCAGAGCCGTTTGGCTTCTTCGCTATCGCAGCTCAGGTCGCAGTCGTTGGCCACAAAAGGATGGCTACCCTCTTTGGCGAGTGCGTTTTCCACAACCGGATGCCGGCCGCCAATAATATTGAACCGCCGGTCGGCAGAGATTTTCGGGCGGACCCAGTTTTGCTTGATTGACAGATCGGCAAGGGCAGCTTGTAGATCGATTGATGCCAGCGCGCGGGCGGCAAAAGAAATCTCGTTGGCATAGGCGAGGATCTGTTCACGTAGCTGCTCGAAGATTTCCTTTTCTATTTGCAGCGCGCGTGCGCCGGCATTCAGGATTTTGGTTTCAAGCTCGGATAATTCCAGCGTCGTGAAACGAACAGCATTTGCCGTGGTTTGGCGGTGAATAAAAATATCGGCATATTCCGCACCAAGCATTCTATCCGCGTGGGTGGCGGGCGTTTCGATGAAATAGCCCAGAACATTGTTGTGTTTCACCTTGAGCGACGAAATCCCGACCTGTTCCATATATTTTTTCTGCAGGCTGGAAATCACCGAACGCCCCTGATCCCGCAGCAAGCGCATTTCGTCAAGCTCGCTGTTCAGACCTTCGGCTACGAACTCCCCTTCACGGGCCAAAAGCGGCGGATCGTTTTTCAGAGAGCTTTGTAGCATCTCGCAAAACGCCTCATGGTTTTGCATGTGCCCGGCGGCCTCGATCAATCCGGTAGAAAGCTCTGGCGACGTCAAAATATCCGCGATGGTCTTGGCATGTTGCAGGCCTTGCCGGATTGCCACCATGTCGCGCGGTCCGCCCCGATCCAGTGAAAGACGGGTCAGGGCGCGGTCAATTTCGGGGACCTGTTTCAACAAGGCGCGGATTTGATCCTTCACGCCGCCATTTTCGGCAAAAAACTGCACGTCATCCAGACGGTTCTGAATCACATGCAGATCGGTTGACGGATTGTTCATCCGTGTTTCCAACAGGCGGGCACCGGCACCTGTGATGGTAGAATCAACAACCCCCAGAAGTGAATTTTTTCGCTCGCCATTTATGGTGCGGGTGATCTCAAGATTCCGCCGGCTGGCGGCATCGATGCTCATGCCGGAGCCTTGGGATTCCTGAACCGGTGGGCGGACCAGTGGCAGTTTTCCTTTCTGGGTGATTTCGAGGTAATCGACAATCGCACCCATCGCGGCCAGTTCAGGGCGTGAAAAATTACCAAAGGCATCAAGGGATTTTACTTGAAACAGCTTGCACAATCTCTGTTGCGCGGCACTGCTGTCAAAACTCGCCGGTGCCAGTTCTGTCCGGGCGATTCCTATATCCGTAATGCTTTCACTTAGCCATGTATCAATTTGATTCCCTGTTAAAATCTCTTTTGGCATCAGTCTGGATAACAGCGGAGAAATGGCGGCTTTAGCACAGGGTTGCACAAAGAAATCGCCGGTTGAAATATCAATCCAGGCCACGGCGGTTTCATCGCGGACTTCTCCATAGGCGCAAAGGAAATTATGCTGTCGCGCATCCAGCAGGCTATCCTCGGTCAAGGTGCCCGGGG
Source organism: Amylibacter sp. (assembly GCA_027083485.1). Lineage (GTDB taxonomy): Bacteria > Pseudomonadota > Alphaproteobacteria > Rhodobacterales > Rhodobacteraceae > Amylibacter. The sequence continues at coordinate 8,002 of JALWOO010000459.1, forward strand.
TGACCAACCGCACAACGCCCCGTTTTACGACAGCCTTGTGCCCGCGTTTCTTGGCCTCGGCGGGGTCTTCGAGTTGATCACAAACGGCAACGCGAAACCCTTTGCGGATCAAGGCCAGCAAATAGGTTTCCGCAGCGCGCGCCGGCACACCGCACATGGGGATATCTTTGCCTTGGTGTTTACCCCGTTTTGTCAGCGCGATATCGAGCGCCTCTGCCGCCAAAACGGAGTCCTCGAAAAACATTTCGTAAAAATCACCCATGCGATAAAACAAAAGCGCATCCGGATAGTCGGCCTTGATCTCAAGGAATTGCGCCATCATGGGCGTGACCGCGTTTGAATCTTTTGCCAATGTGCAAACCCCTAGAAAGTGACCTGCCGAAATTATCCGAGCCAAGGCCCAAGGAAAACCCCCATTCGGCAGTATGTTGAACATTCAACTCGGGTAGGTTAGGGATAAATTTCATAAACCAAAAGTGACCGGGTCCATGTCAAACAACAACAAAATCACCGCAGAAGAAGCCTTAGCCTACCACCTTGAGCCAAAACCCGGCAAGCTGGAGGTTGTCCCCACCACGGCGATGACTACACAGCGGGATTTGTCGCTGGCGTATTCCCCCGGTGTGGCGGTTCCGGTCGAAGCCATCGCCAAGGATCCGGCGACGGCCTATGATTATACGTCCAAGGGCAACATGGTGGCGGTGATTACCAATGGTACGGCGATTCTGGGCATGGGCAACCTTGGCGCGTTGGCCTCCAAGCCGGTGATGGAGGGAAAATCCGTCCTGTTCAAACGGTTTGCGGATGTGAATTCGATTGATCTGGAACTGGATACAGAAGACGCGGATGCCTTTATCAATGCTGTGAAACTGATGGGGCCGAGCTTTGGCGGTATCAATCTGGAGGATATCAAAGCGCCGGAATGCTTCATTATTGAACAGCAGCTCAAGGAATTGATGGATATTCCGGTGTTTCACGACGATCAGCACGGTACGGCCGTGATCTGTGCCGCCGGTTTGCTGAATGCGCTGTTGATCAGCGACAAGAAAATCGAAGACGTGAAAATCGTTCTGAACGGTGCAGGGGCAGCAGGGATCGCCTGTATTGAATTGCTCAAGGCAATGGGGGCGCAGCATAATAATTGCGTGGTTTGTGATACCAAGGGCGTGATCTATCAGGGCCGTACCGAGGGGATGAACCAATGGAAATCGGCGCATGCGATTGTCACGGAGAAACGCACATTGCTGGAGGCAATGGAAGGGGCGGATGTATTCCTTGGCGTGTCGGCCAAAGGGGCTGTAACCGCTGAAATGGTGGCCAGAATGGCCCCGAATCCGGTTATTTTTGCGATGGCGAACCCGGACCCGGAAATCACGCCGGAAGAGGCCCATGCCGTGCGCGAAGATGCGATTGTGGCGACCGGGCGGTCGGACTATCCCAATCAAATCAACAACGTTCTCTGCTTCCCCTATCTGTTTCGCGGAGCGCTGGATATTCACGCCCGTGCCATCAATGACGATATGAAAATTGCCTGTGCCAAGGCTCTGTCGGAACTGGCGCGTCAAGAAGTTCCTGACGTTGTTGCAATGGCTTACGGCAAGAAGCTCAAGTTCGGGCGCGACTATATTATTCCAACCCCGTTTGACCCGCGCCTGATCGCGGTTATTCCCCCAGCGGTGGCCAAGGCCGGCATGGATACCGGCGTTGCGCGGCGTCCGATTGTGGATATGGATGGCTATGAGCTGGACTTGAAATCGCGGCTCGACCCAACTGCGTCATTGTTGCAATCCCTGAACGTGCGGGCGAAAAATGCACAAGCGCGGATGGTATTTGCAGAAGGCGATGATGAACGCGTTGTGCGCGCCGCCGTTGCCTATTCCCGCAGTGGTTTGGGTAAGGCAATCGTTGTCGGGCATGAAAAAGAAGTGGCCGAAATGTTGGTGGCTGCCGGTCTGGGCGATGCATTGGAAGATATCGAAATCCACAATGCAGCGACGACGGATCATCTGGAACAGTTCCGCGATTACCTTTATGCGCGTTTGCAGCGTAAAGGTTATAATCTGGACGATTGCCACAAGCTCGCCTCGCGGGACCGGCATGTATTCTCCGCTTTGCTGGTGGCTCATGGCTATGCAGATGGGATGGTTACAGGTGCCACACGCAAAGCAGCGAGCATTCTGGAGTCCTTGAACTATGTTTATGATGCCCGCCCGGGTGACGGGGCTGTCGGTGTCACGGCAATTCTGTATCGCGGTAAGCTGTTGTTCATCGCCGATACACTGGTGCATGAATGGCCAGAGGCCGAAGATTTGGCGAATATTGCCGAACGCGCCGCCGATGTGGCACGCAAAATGGGGATTGAACCCCGTGTTGCCTTTGTCAGCTTTTCAAACTTTGGTTATCCGCAATCGGAAAGAGCCGAGAAAATGTCCATGGGTCCGGACGAGCTTGACAAGCGCGGGGTGGATTTCGAATACGATGGGGAAATGACCGTTGATGTGGCGCTCAATGCGGAAACACTGGCGAAATATCCGTTCTGTCGCCTGTCAGAGCCGGCAAATATATTGGTGGTTCCGGCGCGTCACTCAGCTTCTATTTCTGTGAAGTTGATGCAGGAAATGGCAGGGGCAACCGTGATCGGGCCGATTCTTTCGGGGATTGATGCGCCGATTAAAATGTGTGCGACCAATTCAACGGTGGATGATATTTTGAATATGGCGGTAATTGCCGCCTGCGATCACGTATAGGGATATAAAAAAGGGGCCGCGTGGCCCCTTTTGTTAACTTTTCATGCTTTCCCAGAAATGCTTGACCTTGCCAAAGAAGTTCTCGCTTTCCGGACTGTTATCCTCGCTCAGCTTTTCAAATTCGCGTAACAGCTCTTTTTGTTTCGAGGTCAGGTTGACCGGCGTTTCAACAGCCATTTCCAAAAACAGATCGCCTGACATGCTGGAACGCAGTGCCGGCATGCCTTTGCCTTTCAGCCGCATTTGTTTGCCGGATTGCGAACCTGCCGGGATTTTGACACGGCTTTTGCCGCCATCTATTGTTGGCACCTCTATTTCCCCACCCAGGGCCGCGGTGGCCATGGAAACAGGGATTCGGCAGAACAGGTTTGGCCCTTCGCGTTCGAAAATAGGGTGATCTTTGACTTCAATGAAAATGTAAAGATCGCCGCTTGGACCACTGCGCAACCCGGCCTCGCCTTCACCAGCGAGCCGAATGCGTGTGCCGGTTTCAACGCCGGCAGGAATATTGACGCTCAGGGAACGTTCGCGTTGCTTTCGGCCGCTTCCGGAACAATCCGAACAAGGATTTGTGATGATTTGACCGCGCCCAGAACAGGTGGGACAGGTACGCTCTACGGTAAAGAAACCCTGTTGCGCGCGGACCTTGCCCATACCCGAGCAGGTCGGGCAATTGGCCGGTTCGGTGCCATTATCGGATCCGGTACCGTCACAACTGTCACATGCGACGGAGGAGGTTACCGAAATGGTTTGCTGTTTGCCTGTGAAAGCCTCTTCGAGGGAAATCGACAGGTTATAACGCAGATCAGAACCGCGCGTTGCCCGTTGACCACCGCCGCGACGACCACCGCCCCCGCCAAAAGAGCCGAACAAATCATCGAAAACATCAGAAAAGGCAGATGCAAAATCGCCATTTCCCTGGTTGAAACCGGGATGACCTCCGCCGCCCATACCGCCTTCGAATGCGGCATGACCGTATCGGTCATAGGCTGCTTTTTTGTCATCGTCTTTCAGGATTTCGTAAGCTTCGTTTACTTCTTTAAACTCGGCTTCTGCATTTGGATTATCCGTATTACGGTCCGGATGTAATTCCATGGCTTTCTTGCGAAAACCTTTTTTAATCTCGACTTTCGTTGCCGTTTTCGAAACACCGAGTAGTTCGTAATAGTCACGCTTTGCCATATCGCCTCCACGTTTCGCGATGGCTGATCGAAATCAGCCATCGCGATTTGGCTTGGGTCAAAGATTAGCGGTCGTTCTTGCCGAGGTCTTCGAAATCGGCATCCACAATATCTTCGTCTACGGGTTTTGGCCCATCGTCTTCCATGCCGTCCATTTCAGGCGCGCCGGTTTCTTCGGCTTGCGCTTTATAGATGGCCTCACCGAGCTTCATTGCGGCTTCGGTCAAGTCTTGCGAGCGTGCTTTGATGCTGGAGGCATTGTCTGTTTCCAGAGTTTCCTTCAGCGCCTTGATTGAAAGCTCTATCACCTCGACGGTTGAAGGATCAACCTTGTCGCTGTGCTCTTCCAAAGATTTCTCGGTGCCGTGAATGAGGCTTTCGGCCTGGTTCTTGGCTTCGATCAATTCTTTGCGCTCTTTATCCGCCTCGGCATTTTCCTCGGCTTCTTTGACCATTTTCTCGATGTCATCTTCAGACAGACCACCGGAGGCCTGAATGGTGATTTTGTGCTCTTTGCCGGTGCCTTTGTCTTTGGCGCTTACGGACACGATGCCGTTTGCGTCAATGTCAAAGGTGACTTCGATTTGTGGCATACCACGTGGTGCAGGCGGAATGTCTTCCAGGTTGAACTGACCCAGAATTTTATTGTCCGCTGCCATTTCCCGTTCACCCTGGAAAACCCGGATTGTCACGGCGCTCTGGTTATCCTCGGCGGTCGAGAAAATCTGCGATTTCTTGGTCGGGATCGTGGTGTTACGATCAATCAGACGTGTGAACAGGCCACCAAGGGTTTCAATACCCAAGGACAGAGGAGTCACATCCAGCAGAACCACATCTTTGACGTCGCCTTGCAGAATACCGGCTTGAATGGCGGCACCCATGGCAACAACTTCATCAGGGTTAACCCCTTTGTGTGGCTCTTTGCCAAAGAAAGCGGTCACTTCTTCGATCACTTTCGGCATACGGGTCATACCGCCGACCAGGATCACTTCGTCGATTTCGTCTTTGGTCACACCGGCATCCTTCAATGCGGCGGCACAAGGTTTCATCGTACGTTTGATCAGATCGCTTACCAGGCTTTCAAGTTTTGCCCGTGTCAATTTCAACACAAGGTGCAAAGGCTGGCCGGATTTACCGTCCATAGAGATAAACGGCTGGTTGATTTCTGTTTGAGCAGACGAAGACAATTCGATCTTGGCTTTCTCGGCAGCTTCTTTCAGCCGTTGCAGAGCCATCTTGTCTTTGGTCAGATCAACGCCGTTTTCCTTTTTGAACTCGTCAGCAAGGTATTTCACGATGCGCATGTCAAAGTCTTCGCCGCCCAGCGATGTATCGCCGTTTGTCGATTTTACTTCGAACAGACCTTCGTCGATCTCCAGAATCGATACGTCGAATGTACCACCACCAAGGTCATAAACCGCGATGGTTTTCCCGCCTTCTTTGTCCAGACCATAGGCCAGCGCAGCAGCGGTAGGCTCGTTGATGATCCGCAGCACATTCAGACCGGCAATTTTACCGGCATCTTTGGTTGCCTGACGTTGAGCATCGTTAAAGTAAGCCGGAACGGTGATTACGGCCTCCGATACTGTTTCGCCCAGATAGCTTTCGGCGGTTTCTTTCATTTTACCCAGAATGAAACCGGAAATCTGGCTCGGAGAGTATTTTTCCCCGTTTACTTCTACCCATGCATCCCCATTGCCGCCATCGACAATTTTATAGGGCAGGTGTTTCATTTCGCGTTTTACAGCAGGGTCGTTTACCGAGCGCCCGATCAACCGTTTGATTGCAAACAGTGTGTTTTCAGGGTTGGTTACGGCTTGGCGTTTTGCAGCTTGTCCGACCAGTCTCTCGTCGTCTGTAAATGCGACGATAGACGGGGTTGTGCGTGCGCCCTCTGCATTTTCGATAACTTTCGGTTGTGATCCGTCCATGACGGCAACACAGGAGTTCGTTGTACCTAGATCAATACCAATTACTTTGGCCATTTAGTTTTCCTTTCTTGGCGATGTTGGAATTCAGGCCCGCATTCGGCGCCTTTTTCCATCCCATATTGAACCCACTAAACGGTTCAATTTCCATTGACCGTATATAGGAGCGGTTTAGGCGTCCTGCAAGCATTCAAACAAAAATTTCGACGGTAGTCCGTCATTTTTTTATATTTCAATCCCGCGATTAACGGCCTGCAGCCCAGCTCTCTGAAACATATTTACGGGACCAGTGTTCCAGCATTAAACCCAGCACGACAAGTACACAAATTACGTATACGGGATACATCAAGTCGGTTCGGTGCGCCGTGTAATTTACGAAGGCTGCACCTCGTGCCTGATCAATGGTATGAAACAGGGGATTCCACGTGAAATAGGGCAGAGTATATGAAGGGATTGTATTTGCCAGAACCATTTTACCGCTAAAGATCATATTGGCGCGCAAATAGACCTTGTTCACGACCTTCATTGTTTCCGGCATATACGGGTTAACCGATAAAAACACGAGCCCAATGGCAATGCCGGACCCCCAAGCCAACAGCAGGCAAAGGGCCATCAGTTTAAGGTTATAAACTGTAAACGGGTCAATCAACACATTCGCAATAAAGGCGATGACAATAATTGCCAAAACCTGAATGTACAAAGCCGTCAATGCGCCGGAAACGATCATCATCAATGTTGTGATCGGGGCATGTTTCAACATCGGGTTTGTCGCAGAGCCACTACTAACGGCAGAGATCGATTTATTATGAGTCATATAGAGAAAAACACCGGACATCACATAAAGCACAAAGCTGCCGCGCACAGCAAAGCTGCGCATGCCCAGAAATTGAATCATGAAGTAAAAGAAAATAACCATCATCGAAGCTTGCAAAACTTCCAGCAACAAAGCCTGCACGGCGCTGCGTTTGGATTTTCGCACATTATTGACGACGGTGTGATAAACCAGCGTTGAAAATTCGAACAATCCCATAAAGGTATTCGAAAAGGAGGAGCTTGCTTTCATGACTCTTCTATATGCCTGCCAATATCCAAGCGGTGTTTTTCACCACTTGCTGTTTTTTGTTATCAAGACCATAACGTTTTTTAACCCAATCTGCAACAAATCGCTGAATTCCAAGCGTAGTAAAGGTTATATTTATGAACAAACAGGAAATTTGTACCGTTTTTCGCAAACTCTCGATCGAGGCAGGTGCGAAGATTATGGAAATTTATAATCGCGATGATTTTGAAGTGAAATCCAAAGCTGATGACAGTCCGGTAACAATAGCGGACGAAACCGCGGATGCGCATATTTCTGCCGGTTTGCGGGCGGCTTTCCCTGATATTGCTTTGGTAACGGAAGAACAGTCAGACACGCATGGATTTGAGGGAAACACATTTATTATTGTGGACCCGCTGGATGGAACCAAAGAGTTCATTCATCGGCGCGGTGATTTTACCGTGAATATTGCTTTGGTCGAAGACGGTATTCCCACCTTGGGCGTGGTCTATGCACCTGCCAAAAAACGCCTGTTTCTGACGGATGCTCAGGGTAAATCCCATGAGGAGCTTGGCGAGCACAATCCGGATCAACCAGGAGAAACCAAGGAAATTCATGTTTCAACGCCGGATGAAAATGCTTTGATTGTTGTGGCATCAAAATCGCACCTGACACAGGAAACCAAGGATTACATTGCCAAATACAATGTGGCTGATAGTGCCAGTGCGGGGTCGTCGCTGAAATTCTGTCTGGTTGCCACTGGTGAAGCGGATATTTACCCGCGTGTCGGGCGCACAATGGAATGGGATACTGCGGCGGGGCAGGCCGTGTTGCAGGGGGCAGGCGGGCGGGTTGTCCGGTTTGATAACCATCAGCCGCTTACCTATGGTAAACCGATTTTCGAAAATCCGTATTTCATCGCCTATGCACCGGGCATCACGTTGCAAGAGGCCTGAATGTCTGTTCTTGTTGTCATACCGGCGCGCTATGCCTCGACTCGTTTTCCCGGCAAACCGCTTGCGGAACTGCGTGGTGCATCGGGGCTGTCAAAAAGCCTTGTTCAACGGAGCTGGGAAGCGGCCACGCAGATAAAAGGCGTTGATCGCGTTGTGGTGGCAACGGATGATGACCGGATCAAACAGGCCGCAGAAAATTTCGGAGCAGAGGTTGTGATGACTTCTGACACTTGCCGCAACGGCACGGAACGCTGCGCTGATGTGCTGACCGTTATTCCGGAAACCTATGACATTGTGGCAAACCTGCAAGGGGATGCGCCGCTAACGCCGCCCTGGTTTGTAGAGCGGTTGATCGAGGGCCTGAAAGCTGCGCCGGAAGCCCATGTTGCCACCCCGATCTTGCGGTGTTCTGACGAAGCATTGGCCAGTTTTCGTGACGACCGCAAAAATGGCCGTGTCGGGGCGACGACAGTGGTTTTCAATACCCGAAAACGGGCGCTGTATTTTTCCAAAGAGGTATTGCCCTTTGCCGATCATCCGGGAACTACGGTGTATCATCACGTCGGTGTTTATGCTTACCGGCCGGAATCCCTGCGCGATTACATGGCTTTGCCTGAAGGAACGCTGGAAAAGGTCGAAGGGCTGGAACAGTTGCGTTTTCTGGAGAACGGCCTGCATGTGCAATGTGTCGAGGTCGAAGCCTTGCCCGGGCAAGAGTTTTGGGAATTGAATAACCCCGAAGATACCCCGCGTGTTGAAAAAATACTGGCGCAAATGGGGATTGAATGAGCAAAGCTCCCTCCGTTAGTCTGGTGATAGTTAGCCGGAACCGACCGGCGGGTTTAAAGCGGCTTGTTTCTGCGCTTCGTTTTCAAAGTTATGGAATGTTCGAGGTTATCGTTGTCTCGAACTATGCTGATACCTCGTTTTTGGGGGACCTTCCCGGGGCAGCTGCTATTCGGCATGTGTTCATGGATGTGCCGAATATCTCAAAGGCGCGCAATCTGGGTATTGAACATTCAGCCGGCGATATTATTGCCTTTTGTGACGACGATGCGGTGCCGGAACCGATGTGGCTTGAACGTTTGATCGCCCCTTTTGCGGATCCGGCTGTAGCAAGCACGGGGGGGTTTGTGCGTGGCCGTAACGGGCTTAATTATCAATGGCAGGCCCTGAAATGTGACCGTGCCGGTGAGGATTATCCGGTAGAAATGGAACCCGACGGGCCTGCGAAAACATTTATGTTTGATGGGACGTATTTTGCGAAAGTTCAGGGAACTAATTGCGCGTTCCGTGCCTCTGCTTTGCGTGGGATCGGCGGGTTTGACGAGAATTACCGGTTTTTTCTGGATGAAACAGATGTGGCGCTGACCTTGGCCCTGGCTGGCTGGGCAACGGCGATTGTTCCACAGGCCGAAGTTCAACACGGGTTTGAAGAAAGCGCGGAAAGAACCAAAAACCGGATCCCAAAGACGCTGAAAAACATCGGGGCCAGCAAGGTATATTTTATGGCCAAGTTCGGGGCGGAACAGCAAGAAAAAGCACTGCACAAGTTACGCCATAACCAGCATTGCCGCCTGCTTCGCTTGATGCAGGACGGATTTCTGGGACCGTCCGATGTGCGCCGTCTGATGGCGACATTGGAAGAAGGTATCAATGTCAGGCCAACGATTGACGGGAAACCGGAACTACTCGACCGGAAACCGGTGGATTTTGTGCCGTTTCGCGAGGGTGGAACACCGCAAGAGCCTGTATTTATTGCCGTTGCGGGAAATATTGTACGCGCGAAAAAAATGCAGGCATTCGCAATGGATATAGTCTCGCAAGGGAAAGCTGTTACGGTTTTTCGCTTTACCTATACAACATTGTTTCACAAAAGGTTTTTCGATGCGCGAGGCTATTGGGTGCAGACTGGGGGATTATTTGGCCGATCCCATCGGACGCGATCTATTTTCTGGATCGGGGGTTTACGAAAGCGGGTGAACATGGAAATCAAAAGCCTGTCTGGCCAAAGATCATTCGAAGGTATACAGATAGCGGGATTTTTCTAGAGTTTCGGCTTATTTCTGCCTAAATGGTGATAAAGAATACTAAAAATTAATGTGATTCAGGGTTAACTCCTGTAAGGGAATCACAGTTTCAACGGTTTGAGTTTTTCTGACAAGGGACAGTAACGTGACAAGAAAAGTAACCAAAGCAATTTTTCCGGTAGCAGGTCTTGGGACCAGATTCTTACCGGCAACGAAATCCATCCCCAAAGAGATCCTGTGTCTGGTGGATCGCCCATTGATCCAGTACGCAATTGACGAAGCCAGAGAGGCGGGCATCGAAGAGTATATTTTCGTAACCTCCCGTGGCAAAGGCGCATTGGAAGATTATTTTGATGGCGCGCCCCAGCTCGAAAGAGCGCTTGAGGAAAAAGGCAAGCTTGACCTTCTTAAAGTGTTGAACCATTCCACCATGGGGTCCGGTGAAATTGCTTATGTCCGCCAAAGGGATGCGTTGGGGCTGGGGCATGCTGTTCTTTGTGCGGACCGTTTGGTCGGAAACGAACCCTTTGCGGTTATTTTGACGGATGATGTGATTGATGCGGAAAAACCGTGTCTGAAACAGATGATGGATGCCCACGAAGAAACAGGCGGCAATATCGTCGCCGCAATGGAAGTCCCGCCAAGCAAAGCATCGGCGTATGGTTTGCTGGATGTAAAAGACAACATCGGGCCGCTGGTGTCTGTCAAAGGCATGGTTGAAAAACCCAAGCCCGAGGATGCCCCTTCGAATTTGGCAGTGATTGGCCGCTATATCCTGACACCGGGCGTGATGAACAATTTGCGGACACAAGCCCCCGGTGCAGGTGGTGAAATTCAATTGACCGATGCAATTGCCAAGGAAATCAAAAAGTCTGACAATGTTTATGGTCTTCGTTTTGATGGCCAGCGCTATGACTGCGGTTCCAAGGCCGGTTTCCTGCAGGCGACCGTTGCCTTTGGTCTGGCACGAGGCGACCTCAGAGACGAGTTTCTGGAGTATCTGATCGAAATGCTGGAAACCCAGAAAGCGGCACAATAACTGCTCTACAGCAGAAGCTTGTTTATCTGTCCTGAAACGGGAAAACTATGTTACCTGTTTCAAGGCGGATGGATAAGTTTCT
>JALWOO010000460.1 GCA_027083485.1 Amylibacter sp.
ATTCTATATCCCTTGCATTTCAGCCAGCCGCGCCACATAGCGCGCCAGCGTGTCGATTTCCAGATTGATCCGGTCGCCAACGGCAACCTGACCCCAAATGGTGTGTTTCTTGGTGTGGTCAATGAAATTCACATCAAAGCGGCAGCCATCCACGCCGTTCACCGTCAGCGAGGTGCCGTTCAGTGCCACCGATCCCTTGGGCGCGATGAACCGCGCCAGATCGGCGGGGGCCTGAAATGTGACACGTGTGCTGTCGCCCTCATCGTGCATTTCCACCACTTCCGCCAGACCGTCCACATGCCCTGAAACGATATGCCCGCCCAGCTCGTCGCCCACACAAAGCGCGCGTTCCAGATTGACCGGCTGACCGACTTTCCATGCGCCAATGTTGGTTTTGGACAGGGTCTCGGCGGAAATATCCACATCAAACCAGTGCTGTCCGGCGTCAATGCCGGTGTTCACCACCGTCAGGCAAACACCGTTATTGGCAATCGAGGCCCCGATATCGATGGTTGCAGAATCATAGCCGCAGGCAATCCGCGCGCGCAAATCGCCGCGTTGATTCAGGGCGGCGACCTTGCCCACATCAGTAATTATTCCGGTAAACATCGATTCTCACCCATTAAATGACGGTTCAGGAATTAGCCCTTGTGTACATGTTGAGCAAGAAGAACTATAGATCAAACGGGTGAAATGCCGTCTTTAGAACAGGTGGCTGTAACAAACTGCTTGATTTAGAGGCATTCGCGGGCCGGGTTCGCAGATGTGTAGTTAGGGTAAAACATGATGTCTGTGCCAAATCATCAGGACATAAGCCGCAAGTCGTTTGTGTTTTTGCAAGGCCCGCACGGACCGTTTTTCTATGAACTTTCCAAATCAATCGCCGCCTCTGGTGCACAGGTTACCAAGATCGGCTTTAACGAAGGCGATCGTTTCTTCTGGCGCAACCGCAAGAATTTCCTCGCTTTTACTGATCCGATCGAAAACTGGGCCGATTACATTGATGCCTATCTGGCGGATGGCGTGACCGATCTGGTGATTTACGGGGACACCCGACCGATCCATAAAATCGCGATTGAAGCGGCCAAGCGTCAGGGCGTGCGCATCCATTGTTTCGAAGAAGGCTATCTGCGGCCCTATTGGGTGACCTATGAACGGGGCGGGGTGAATGGCCATTCGCGCCTGATGGATATGAGCGTGGCGCAGATGCGTGAAGCGTTGAAAACCATGGATAACGATCAGCCAGAGGCCCCGGCGCGCTGGGGTGATATGCGCCAGCATATCCTGCTCGGGGCGATTTATCATTGGCATATCCTGTTTCGCAACGGGCGTTTTGCCAATTATCAGACCCATCGGGACGATTCCGTCAGTTCGGAATTCTGGTTGCATCTGAAACGCTTGCTGAACCGGCCTTCCCATGCCTATCGGCGCTGGAAGGCGACGCGGCGCATCAAGCGGGGCAATTTTGTCTATCATCTGGCACTGTTGCAGCTTGGGCATGATGCTTCTATCCGCAGCCATTCGAGCTTCACCAACATGCCGGACTTCATGGATATTTGCGTCAAGGCCTTTGCCGGAAATGCGCCACATCATCACCATCTGGTGTTCAAATCCCACCCGCTGGAGGACGACCGCGAAGGGCTGGAGGGGGTCACGCGCCATCTGGCGGAAAAATACAAGGTTCAGGGCCGTATCCATTACGTGCGCGGTGGCAAGCTGGCAGAATTGCTGGATTATACCCGTTCGGTTGTGACCATCAATTCCACCGCTGCCCAACAGGCCTTGTGGCGCGGTTTGCCGGTCAAGGCGCTGGGCACGGGTGTGTTTTGCAAGCCGGAGTTTACCTCCGAGCAAAGCCTTGAGGAATTTATGGCGGATCCGCAGAAACCCGATTTGCTGGCCTATCGGGATTACCGCCAGTATTTGCTGATGACCTCGCAGATTACCGGCGGGTTTTATTCCCGCAAAGGCCGCGCCCGTCTGGTGCGTCAGGTGGTGGATATGGTGCTGTCCGATCAGGACCCTTATGATCGGCTTGCACAGGTTAGCGCGGCTCCTATGCAACAGTTACAGGCCGTCAAATAACATAATACTGCAAAACCCTTTGTGTTTGTTGCTATTTTATGTAGGTTAAAAGAAAAAAACCGAGGCAGTTTTGACAAAAGGGGCAGTAACCTTGTCAAATTATAGTAAACCCAGAGTCGGGGTAATGGCTCTTTTGGTAACGGCTTTTGCCGTGTCTTCCTGTGGTTTGCCACGGGTAGGACCGAATAAACGCGAGATTTTTGCAGGTAGTGTCCAAAAGCAGGGGAATGCCTACATCATTTCTGTGAATGATCGAGTAGTCGAGGCCACGGCCAACGCGCCGGCAGCAGGGTTTAGTGAAAAATTCCTGCGGGCAGGCAAAATCGGGGCAGATACAATTCAGCCCGGTGATACGTTGTTGCTCACTGTATACGAAAACGTAGATGATGGCCTGTTTAGCACCGCTGGCGCGCCTTCCACCCTAACGCAATTGCAGGTGGATCAGACAGGGCATATCTTTATTCCCTATGTTGGCCGCATTCGCGCTGCGGGCAGCACTCCTGAGGCCCTGCGTCGCCTGATCACACGCAAACTGGAACCGCAAACGCCTGAACCACAGGTGATTGTCCAACGGGCTGCAGGGGACGGGGCAACGGTTTCGATCCTCGGGGTCGGTGGTCAGGGTGTGTTCCCGATCGAAGCCTCCACCAGCACACTTTCCACCATGATTGCCAAATCCGGCGGCATCAGCACGAACCCCGAAAACACCCGCGTGACGGTGACACGCGGCAAATACAAAGGCACGGTCTGGCTGGAGGATTTGTTCAACAAAACAGGACAAGACATCGCACTGCGTCCCAATGACCGGATCCTGATTCAAGAAGACAAACGCCGGTTCACCGCCCTTGGGGCTACCGGCGGTCAGTCTCTGGTCGAATTTCCAAAACCGACCATGTCCGCGATCGAAGCGATTGCTTTTCTTGGCGGGCTGAATTCGTCAACGGCCGATCCGACCGGCATTTTCATCTTTCGCGATGAAACCGCGGAATTTGCCAACAAAGTGTTGGGGCGTAATGATTTCGTAACGCCAAAACGGTTTGCCTATGTGCTGGATCTGACCGAACCAACGGGCGTATTTCTGGGTCGTGATTTCCAGATGCGTGACGGCGACACGATTTACGTGACAGAAGCCCCTTATGTTCAGTGGACAAAAACCCTGTCTGTCCTGACCACAAGCGCAGGCGCAGCCGGTTCGCTGACCTCGGCAACCGGTGGCTAAGTCCAGCGAAAATAGTCATAGTAAATCCGCAGCGGGGGAGGTCCCCTTGCCGCGGATTTTTGGTTTTTCGCTGGGTTTTTTGCTCGATAAACCGTTGCGGCGCAAAATGGCGGTGCTGGGCTGGCCGGTGCGGGTTGGCTTGCCAAGGCAGGGAGATGCGGTGGCCATTTGGGGGCGAAAACCTGTGGCCAAACGGGGTCAGGCCGTGGCACGCTGGCGCAATGTGCCGGTGATCAGCTTTGAAGACGGTTTTTTGCGATCGGTCCGGACCGGTCGTCAGGGCGCGGCGGGGCTGTCCCTGATTGCAGATGATCTGGGCATATATTTTGACACAGCCCATGCAAACCGTTTGCAGCGGCTGATTGAACAAAGCGCCGGTCATTCGTCAACAGAACTGGAGCGCGCGCAGAACGGTATTGATCTGCTGCGCCGGCATCACTTGTCAAAATACAATGATTTTCCGCTGCAACTCCCCGATCTTCCCGATGAATTTGTGCTGCTCGTCGATCAAACCCGAAATGACGCCTCCCTTGACGGGGCGGGGGCCGGTGCTGTCGATTTCAATCGTATGCTCACCGATGCGCTGGCGGATTACCCCGATATGCCGGTTGTGATTAAAACCCATCCCGAAACACAAGCGGGCATGCGCATTGGACATTTTGATCGGGCGGAGCTGCCGGATCGGGTGATCTTGCTGGATCAACCCTGTTCGCCATGGGTGTTGTTTGCGCGGGCCAAGGCCGTTTACGTGGTGTCTTCACAACTGGGCCTTGAGGCAATTTTTGCGGGCCATAAACCGGTGACATACGGGCGCGCGTTTTATGCGGGGTTTGGCCTGACCACGGATCGCCATCCGGATCAGCCCACCCATGCGCCGCGCAGTCCTGCACAGATTTTCCATGCGGCCTATCTGCAATATACCCGCTGGTATGATCCGTTTTTTGATTGCGAAACCGGTTTTGAAACCACGGCGCGCACCCTTGCGGCGCAGGCGGGCTGGTGGCGCGAAACCCGACAGCCAACGATCTGCATCGGGATGCGCCTGTGGAAACGCGGTTTTTTGAAAAACTACCTTGCCAAGCCGCGCTATATTGAGGACACGCGGGCGGCTGTGGCAATGGCGCGTAAAACCAAGGCCAGAATTGCCATTTGGGCGGGCAAGGAAACGGCAGAGCTGCGCGAGCAGGCCGCCGCCGCCAAGGTGCCGTTGCTGCGGATAGAAGACGGTTTCTTGCGGTCAGCGGGGCTTGGGGCGGAATTGGTGCGTCCGGTTTCGTTGGCGTTTGATGATCTGGGAATTTACTATGACCCCACCCGCGAAAGCCGCCTTGAACGGCTTATCTCGGCATCGGTCGATCTGCCGGAATATGCCTTGAAACGGGCCGAAGCCCTGCGCCAGTCCATTCTGGCGGCGGGGCTGTCGAAATACAATCTTGGCGGGGAAACGCCGCAGCTGGGCGTTGAACCGGATCAGCAAACCATTCTGGTGCCCGGACAGGTGGAGGATGATGCCTCGATCCTCAAGGGGGCCGGCAAGGTGCGCAGCAATCTTGATCTGCTGTCTGCGACCCGCACCGCGTTTCCCGATGCCTATCTGATCTATAAACCGCACCCCGATGTGCAAAAAGGCCTGCGCAAAGGGGCCTTGACCCCAGAGCAAACCGCAGGGCTTGCCGATCTGGTGCTGCCAGAGGCCGATATTTCGGCCCTGCTGGATCAGGTGGATATGGTGGCGACAATTACGTCCCTGACCGGATTTGAAGCCCTGCTGCGCGGCAAGAAGGTCGCCTGTTTTGGCGTGCCTTTCTATGCGGGCTGGGGGCTGACGCAGGATTTTGCCAAAACACCGGAGCGCCGGCAGGCACGCCCCGCATTGGCCGCGCTGATC
>JALWOO010000461.1 GCA_027083485.1 Amylibacter sp.
GATAATATCCGGCGTCGCGTCGTGTTCATTTGTCCATTCAATCGAGCAATTATCGACATAATTCCCGATAAATGCGGTTTTGGGGTGATTATGGGTAAATATCAGCCCGGCAGTGCGGTCCGTGCCGCCAGTCGAATCGCCCTGAAAAAAATGATTGCCGGAAACAATCCCGCCCCGCCCTGCAATCACTCCCCAATGCTTGAACCGCAGCGCACGATTGTTCCGGATTTTAGGATCGGACGCATTGATATTGAAACCGATTGAATGGCGATCCACCACGGCCAGCGGCTGCTCATTTGAAAGCCACTGGTTTCGGTCCAGCAAAATTCCGGAACACCCTTCCCCCTTGGATGTCAGCCCGCGATCCTTGGGGGATGTAAAACTGCAATCCTTCACATGAAAAATCAGCCCCGTATCGGCCAGATTCAGCGCACTACACAGCCCCCCGCAGGCAAAATTGACATTATCAATGACAAAGCGGCTGAGCTTGTCGAAACCGGAGAAATCCAGCAAATATTTGAAACGTCTAAACGTATAGGTCTGGCTGGCAGGTGCCCCCCAAAGCGGCCGGCTGGTGGTGAGCGTACCCGCGCCAATATCCACCGAACGGACATAGACCTCACGCCCGACACCGCTGCCTTCGATCAGGGCACCAACTGGAATTGTCGCGATATTACTGACACTTGTCAGCGTGTTCCCGTTGTTGGAATCAAAACTGGCTGTCGCGGTGATCACGTCATCATTCCAATCCGCACTGGCCATGGCATTCAGCTTGCCATTGGAAATTGTGCGCCGGCTTGAATAGGTATTGATGTTGCCCACCACCGCATGCACATCCATTGGCCGGAATAGATCAATACTGCGCCCCCCAAGGTCCAGCGCATCGTGATCGGTAAAATGGAATAGCGCCTGCAAGGCTTTCTCCAAGGCAAGCTGCTCATCCCCGAATGCAGTAAAATATGTCGGAAAATCAAAATTTTGCAACAACTGCAAAATGGCCGAAGCCGGCATAGTCAGCGTGCCTTGAAACCGGATTTCCGAATTGATCGTCACCGTGCTGTTAAGCTTGTACACCCCTTTGGGCACCAGTACCGAACGCCCGTTTGCCGCCGCGTCTGCCGCTTCAAAGGCGGCGACATTATCGGTGACACCATCCCCGACCGCCCCGAAATCACGCACATCCACCACATCGATTTTGGAGTCCTGAAAAAAC
>JALWOO010000462.1 GCA_027083485.1 Amylibacter sp.
AAATGAAACAGGCTTAACTGCCGTTGTGACGGAAATCCTCCGGCTTCAGGTTGTGGCGCTTGAGTTTGTCGTAAAAGGTTTTACGGGGCAAATTCAGATCTTTGGCGGCAAAAGCCGCGCGACCGTCATGACGTGAAAGTGCCTCGACAATGACACCGCGTTCAAAGGCTTCGATTTGCTCTGACAGGCCTGGGCAGTTTGCGCGTGTTTGCATTTCTTGCACACCCAGCGCCACCCGTTGGGCAAAGTTGCGCAATTCGGGCAGGTTTCCTTGCCATTCCCGCGCGCTGATTGTGGCGTGGTGGCCATTGATTTCCGGCATTGGGCGATTGAGCGACCGGCAAGCCTGACGCACAAAGGATTCGAAAATTGCAGGTAAGTCCTCTTTGCGCTGGGCGAGGCCGGGGACGGGCAGGGTTGCAACATCCAGAGCGTAAAACAGGTCAGGGTTCAACCCGTTTCGACGCAGTTCGCGCAAGGGTTGGTTTGAGGTTGTTATCAGGCGAAAATCTGTGTTCTCGCTGAGTCGCAGGATGATTTGTTGCTGGCCCGTATTGGCTTCGGCAAGCCAGCGCAGGCACAGGGTGCCGTTTTGTACTTCGCCGAGCAATTTGGGCATGCTTTCCAGGGTTAAATCGCGGCAATTTATTGACAGAAAAGGGCCTTCCGCTTCGGAAAGTTCATGCAAAGTGTGCGCTGCAATGCGTTTGCCGCAGCCTTGGGGACCATGCAGATGCACGTTCACCGGCAAGACGGCATATTGGCGCAAGGCAGTGCGCAGAGAGTTGGCCGCAAGGGATGGGCCGGGAAAGTTCACTGCCGCGATATCGCCGCGTTCCAGCTGGCGTTCCAATGCGCGGGTCTTCAAGGTCAAGGCACGCAGTTCCAGCGCCTTGGAAAGGACGCGAAGCAGGTCCTCTGGTGGACAGGGTTTGGTCAGGAAGTCATGCGCCCCTTCGTTGATGGCGCGTACGGCCATGGGGATGTCGCCTTGGCCTGTCAACACGATCACCGGCAGTTGTTCATCGCGCTGGCGGGCCAGTTGCAGCACATCGAAGCCGTCCTTGCCGGGCATGCGGATATCTGTCAGCACCACGCCGTCGAATTCGCGGGAGATGTGGTCCTTGGCCTCGATATAGGTTCCGGTCTGGGTGACGCGCATTCCGGCAAGGTCCAGGGTTTGAGCCAGAGACTGGCGCAAGGAGCGGTCGTCCTCGACGAGCAAAACATGTCCATTCATGGGTGGTCCTCTGCGGTTTTCAGTTCCATGGTAAAGATGGCCCCGCCAAATGGGTGGTTCGCGCCTTTGATTTTGCCGCCAAAGCTCTGCACGATGCCATAGGAAATCGACAGGCCAAGCCCGAGCCCATGGCCACTGTCCACGGATTTTGTGGTGTAAAATGGTTCGAATATCTTGTTTGGCGTGTTCAGGCCGGGGCCGGAATCGCGCAATGAAACGCGGGTGGTTCGGGGGCCGGGTTCCAGCATGATTTCAATGGTTTTCTGCTCCTGCCCTTGCATGGCATCCATGGCGTTGGACATCAGGTTGATCAGGACCTGTTGCAAACGTATGCCGCCGCCCATAACGCGCACAGGCGTTGTGCCGATATCTGCTTTGATGGTCACGCCTTCGTTACGGGCACGGATGCTGACAAGTTTGACCGCCTCGTTGATGACCTCGACCATATCGACAGGCCCAACGGTTTTGTCCTCTTTGCGGGCAAAGGCGCGCAGGTTCTGGATGATCCGGTCCATACGTTTGGTCAGGCTTGAAATCTGGTGCAGGTTTTCCAGGGCTTCGGTGTTCCGGTTGCGCTGCAAAAGGATTTTACCGTTTTCGGCAAAGTTCTGGATCGCGGCAAGGGGTTGGTTGAGTTCGTGGCTCAGGCCGGCAGACATTTCGCCAAGGGCCGTCAGTTTTCCGGCCTGAACCAGTTCGTCTTGTGTACGGTGCAGTTGTTCTGTACGTCGTTCGACCCGTTGTTCCAGTTCACTGTTTGCCCGTTCCTCGATGGCTAGCCGTTCGGCCAAACGCAAGCGTCTTTGGCGCAGGGCATAAAAGGCCAGCGAGACAACGGCGAGCAGAGCGGCGGCCAACATCGCCTGAAAGCGGGCTTGTTCCTGAGCATCTCGCACGTTGACAAATATCTGTGCGGTCATGTCGATCAAAGGCACTGGACGGGTCAGCGCCAGGCTGGTTTCCGGAAAGCTGTTGTGTTCCGGAATGTGCCAGAGCGTGTGGCCAAATACTGTTTTTTCTATATGCGCAGGCAGCGGAGAAAGCCCTGCCTCCGGATATTGGCGTTGGGCGTTTAGCAGTTCGACCAGTGCCGGGTCATAATCATACATTTTGAAGATTAAGTCGGATCTGTTTGATAAAAACACCACGCCGTTTTCATCGTGAAACAACAGGATTTGCGGATCTGCCCGCCAAACTGTTTCCAGAGCTTCGATATCGACCTTGACCACAATGACACCGATCGGTTTGGCATTGGCATCACGAATTGGTCCGGCAAAGAAAAATCCACGCTGGAGCGAAGATGTACCCAAGGCATGAAAAAAGCCAAGCCCGCCATTGATGGCCTCCTGAAAATAGGGGCGAAAGGCATAGTTTTGGCCCATAAAGCTGCGCGGCAGGTAGGCGTTCGAGCTGGCAATGGTGGTGCCGTTTTTATCCAGAATGTAGATGTCTGAAGCCCCGGTTAAATCGGCATTACGTAACAAAAAGGCGTTGGTTTTTGCTGGGGTATTTGCTGGATCTAGTGCGCGGATGACTAAAGGGTGATCAGCGAGCAGACCGGGTAATTGGCGAAAACGTTCAAGCTGCCCCAGTAAACGGTCCGTCGCCTGTTCCAGCTGAACGGTTCCCGTGCGTTCCAATTGTGCCAGTGCTTCGCGGTAAGCAATGGCCCAATACCCCCAAACCAACGCCCCGCAGAGCGCCAGATAGATCGTAAAACCAGTCAGTCGTTTAATAGGTTTCATACCGCATCCCGTTTCATGCCCATATGTGCGGTTTTTCGCACGAAATACCACATCTTTGTGTGGAGAATCGCACAAAATCGAAGGTTACCTAAAGGAAATTAAGATAACTCATTGTAAATAAATATATAAATGGGAGGGTGGAAAATTCTTTTCGATTGGCAGCGGCATTGTCATCCTGTTTGAGCATCCGGGGGCGAATCCCCGGCGTATTTACTGGGAGAGTACTATGAAATTTTTGACCACTGCTGCAACAGCTCTGGCTCTGACCGTTTCTGCAAATGCCGCGCTTGCTTCGGCTTGTGATCCGGGCGAGATTGTTGTGAAATTCAGCCACGTAACCAACACCGACAAGCACCCTAAGGGGATTGCTGCGGCTTTGTTGGAAAAGCGCGTGAACGAGGAAATGAACGGCAAGATGTGCATGGAAGTATATCCAAGCTCCACGCTGTACAATGATAACAAAGTGCTGGAAGCGATGCTGCAAGGCGACGTTCAGCTGGCGGCTCCTTCTCTGTCCAAGTTTGAAAAATTCACCAAGCAGTTCCGTATTTTCGATCTGCCGTTCATGTTCAACGACATGAAAGCGGTGAATGCATACCAGGCCTCCGAAGCGGGCCAAGGCATGCTGGATTCCATGCAAAAGCGTGGCCTGCAAGGGCTGGCATACTGGCACAACGGCATGAAGCAAATGTCGGCCAACAAGCCTCTGATTCACCCATCTGATGCCAATGGCCTTAAGTTCCGTGTTCAGCCTTCCGACGTACTGGTTGCCCAAATGGAAGCCATCGGCGGTTCCCCTCAGAAAATGGCGTTTTCCGAAGTATACGGCGCGCTGCAGCAGGGTGTTGTTGATGGTCAGGAAAACACCTGGTCCAACATTTATGGTAAGAAATTCTTCGAGGTTCAGGACGGTGTGACCGAAACCAACCACGGTATCATTGATTATCTGCTGGTGACCAACATTGACTGGCTCGAAGGTCTGCCTGCCGATGTACGCGATCAATTCCTGAAAATCGTTGCCGAAGTTACCGAGGCCCGTAACGGCGAAGCCTATGCGCTGAACCAGAAGGCAAAACAGGCGATTATCGATGCCGGTGGTGTTGTGCGTGAACTGACTGCAGAACAGCGTGCCGAGTGGGTTGAAGCAATGAAACCTGTTTGGGCCAAATTCGAAGGCGATGTAGGTGCGGACAACATCGCAGCTGCGCAAAAAATCAACATGATGGCAAACTAAGCCTGCTTGCGGCCCCCTTTTTCGGGGGCCGCTTTGTTTTCGGGGGAGAACATGGAACATAACAAAGGCAGATTTGACCGGCTCGAGGAAACGCTGATTGCCAGCATCCTTGGCGCGATGACCTTGGTGACTTTCGCCAATGTGATTGCCCGTTTCGGTTTCAATTCAAACATTCTTTGGGCGCTGGAACTGACAGTCTATCTGTTTGCCTGGCTGGTGCTGTTGGGGGCGAGCTATGCGGTGAAAATTTCCGCGCATCTGGGTGTGGATGCGATCATCAATCTGGTCGGTCCACGTATGCGCAAGGCAATGGCGCTTTTTGCTGTGGCCAGTTGCATTCTATATTCGGTTTTTCTGCTCAAGGGGTCTTGGGACTATTGGGCGAATTTTGCCAATCTGCCGGGCACCGAAGGCCGTTGGTTCCCTACCGGTTTTGAAGATAAATTCCGTGGCAAAGGCTGGTATGAAGTCGATTCCGTAGAGATGCCGGAGATCCTGCGGTTCCTGGAGGGTATTTTCAACGATGGCGATCATTATGAGAAAATCCCGCGTCTGATCCCCTATGCGGTGATGCCGCTTTCCATGTTTTTACTGCTGGTGCGTTTCGTTCAGGCCGCTATCCGGCTGTGGCGCGGCGAGATCGACAATATTATTGCCACCCACGAAGTCGAGGATGAACTCGACGAAATAGCCAAGAAAGCGGAGGGTTGATCCCATGGAAGTAATCCTCCTGTTTGTTATGATCATCAGCTTGCTGCTGATTGGCGTGCCGATTGCGATTAGCCTTGGTTTGTCCTCTGTTTTGTTTTTGTTGTGGTTTTCCGACAGCTCTTTGGCGTCGGTGGCGCAAACCCTGTTTAATGCCTTTGAGGGGCATTTCACCCTGCTGGCGATCCCGTTTTTCATTCTGGCGTCTTCGTTCATGTCGACAGGTGGCGTGGCACGGCGGGTTATCCGGTTTTCGG
>JALWOO010000463.1 GCA_027083485.1 Amylibacter sp.
GAAAGAGGTGCTGACACGGCGGCTGAAACGTTTGATCAAGGAGGATCCCGAGCGCAAAAGCGGCAACTGGCCGGATTTGTTGCTGATTGACGGCGGCGCAGGGCAGATTTCCGCCGTGCGCCAGATTATGGAGGAGCTGGGCGTCACGGAGCTGCCCTATATCGGTGTGGCCAAAGGCACGGACCGTGATGCGGGCAAAGAGGAGTTTTACAAACCCGGCCAGCGCCCCTTTGCGTTGCCGTTCAACGATCCGGTGCTGTATTTTGTGCAGCGGTTGCGCGATGAAGCCCACCGCTTTGCCATCGGCACCCATCGCGCCAAGCGACAGAAATCCGCCTTTGCCTCGCCTCTGGACGAAGTGCCGGGCGTCGGGGCCAGCCGCAAAAAGGCCTTGTTGGCGCATTTTGGTTCTGCCAAAGCTGTCACACGGGCGGGGTTGGCTGACCTGAAGGCGGTGGACGGTATTTCGGGCGCTTTGGCGCAGGTGATTTACGACTTCTTCCATGACAAAGCCTGAGCAATCGTTTAGGGGTAAAAAAAATGACAAATAACGAGACTTGAATGCGCTGGAATATTCCAAATATCCTGACGATCCTGCGACTGGTTGCTGCCCCCGGGGTGGCGATTATGTTTTTGTATTTCTCGCGGCCCTTGGCGGACTGGTTTGCGCTGGTGCTGTTTGTGGGTGCGGCGGTGACGGATTTCTTTGACGGCTATCTGGCGCGCCTGTGGAAACAGGAAAGCAACTTTGGCCGCATGCTGGACCCGATCGCGGACAAGGCGATGGTGGTGATTGCGCTGCTGGTGATTACCGGCGTGTCCGGGCTGAACCCCTGGGTATTGCTGCCGGCGACGGTGATCCTGTTTCGCGAAGTGTTTGTTTCCGGCCTGCGCGAATTTCTGGGCAATGATGCCGGTAAATTGCAGGTCACCAAACTGGCCAAGTGGAAAACCACCGCCCAGATGGTGGCGATTGCCACCTTGTTTGCGCAGGGTATTTTCGAACATTACTTTTTCATGCGCTCCTTTGGCATGGATCAGGACATCATCGCCGGTATTTTCGCCGGCACTGTCGAGGATTTGCACAACCTCAATTATCTGTGGAACATGGCCAATGGCACATGGATCGGGGGGCTGGTGCTGTTGTGGCTGGCGGGGGTTTTGACGCTGGTGACGGGATTTGATTATTTCATCAAGGCATTGCCTTTCC
>JALWOO010000464.1 GCA_027083485.1 Amylibacter sp.
GATGGCAGAGAATCCCCCCCAGGGCGTGAAAAAGCGCCATATGTTTTATATCCCCGGATATGATCCCATGCTGCCGCGGCGCTATCGCGAATTGTATCGTTCCGAAGGGACGTTGCAGGCGGGAATCTCGGATTATCACCTGCACCTCGGGCCGAAACAGATCCAAAGCAAAAACTATGGCTGGGCTGTGGATACCGAAATTGACGGGCGGAAAACCCATACGGATGTGGAGTTTCTGAAATGGTCCGACATTGTACAGGAATCGATGGATAAGGATATTCCCGGCACCTATCTTTTGATGGCGCGCACGGCGTGGGAATATATCGGTTCCGGCGCGTTGTTCCGTTTGATGCGCCTGCGGATCGGGCCAATTCTGGCGGCACTCTATCCGGTTATGATGTTATTGGTGCAGCTGTTTATAGCGGTGTCAATCGGTGGCGCGCTGATGTGGATCGGTGCGCATTATGTGCATTGGCTGGTCGGGTTGCTGATTGGCGGTGTGGTTTTTGTGGGCATTTTGAAATGGTTCAAAAGCAAAGACGCACAGCTGTTTGCCTATTATCTGATGCATGATTACGGCTTTTCCGCGCAACACAAGGGCGAAAACCCGCCGGAGCTTGAGGCGCGGATGGCCGAATTCGTGCAGCGGATATCCGAGGTTTTACGCAGTGATGTGGACGAGGTGCTGATCGTTGGGCACTCGTCCGGCGCACATTTGGCCGTGTCCATTTTGTCGGATGTCATTCGTCAGGGCGGCATGGAAACGGCGGGGCCGGCGCTAAGCCTGTTAACCCTCGGGCAGGTCATTCCCATGGTCAGTTTCCTGCCCAAGGCTGCGCGTTTGCGCGGGGATTTGCATTTTCTGAGCCAACAGGCGTGCCTGACATGGGTCGATGTTTCCGCCCCCTCGGACGGGGCAAATTTTGCCCTGTGTGATCCGGTGGCGGTGAGTGGCGTGGCCCCGAAACAGGGCAAGCTGCATCCGCTGGTGATTTCAGCGGCCTTTAGCCAGACTTTGCTGCCAGAGACCTATAACAAAATCAAAAAGAAATTCTTTCGCCTGCATTTTCAGTATCTTTGTGCGTTTGACCGGCCGGATATCTATGATTATTTCAAAGTGACCGGAGGACCGGAGACACTGGCCCGGCGGTTTGCCGGGCGACATCCCAGCCCCTCGCGTATTGAAACGCCGGTGAATACCTATCGGTCCATGGATTAACGCCTAGGGTTGATCACGATACCAATGGAAAACATAGAGCCGGATGGCCGATGCCAGGCCGCAGTCCAGTCCGCGTTCCGCATCAATTTGTGTGGCCAGATCGTTCAGGGCAAGGCCCTTGGCTTTTGCAATCTCGCGAAAGCCATTCCAGAAACTGGCCTCCAGCGACACAGAAGTGCGATGCCCTTTCAGGGTTAACGAATGCTTGCGGGGGCGCTCGTAGGGCATTGTGTTGGCGTGCCTCCTTGGCCCCGGTCTATGCGGCGTGTCCCGGTGCCATATCCCTTGCGCGCAGGGCCAAACGGGCAGGGGGGCTATAGCTAAAGGGGTGTGCGCGCAAATCTGGCAGGGTGGTGAAAACCTGTTCACGGGCCTGTTCGGTCAGGGCCATCAGTGTATCCGGATTGGGAAAGAAGCTCTCTGTGGGGACGTTCTCGGCGAAAATCACCTGATGTTCCTCAAACAGCATATGCACATAGCGCGTGTCCTGTTTGCTGATGTCGGTGGTGATGGTGGTGCCGTTTATCAGGCCGGAAGCCGGAGCCAGAACCTCGTTTTCGCCGTATTGATCGTTGAAGCGTTTCGAGCGCAGCAAAAAACGATGCGCGGGAGAGACCCACATATCGGCCATCGGCAAGCCCGGGCCAAAGGCGTCCTTGCTGATTTTGACGGGCACAAGTTGCGGGGCCACATGCAGACGCGCACGGGTGATTTCGCGGCTGCCAATCCAGAGCAAAGGCTGCAATCCGTTGTCGGCTGTGTGGATCAGGTCACCCGGGGTGAGGTCCTGAATCGGCATATGACCAAAGGCCGTCAGAATGCGGGTGTCGGGCGTGAAACAAACCATGGATTGGGTCGGTACGCTGTTTTGTGCCGACAGGGGGCGAATATCAAAAATCGCCTCGCCGTGGTTGAGCTGACCAGATCGCAAGATAATGCGGTTATTCGGGTGTGTGTCATTTTTTGTGTGAATGGTGGAAAACCGCACCAGCCGTTGGTGTCGGGTATTGGGTAATACGACGCCTTCGAAAATCGGGGAATTATCTGAACCATTGCTCAGGGAAAACAGCTGGTCGTTGATCTTGCATTGCAGTGTTTCCGGTTGGGCTGCGTTGATAAAAGTATCATCCGGAATCAACAATTCCGCCGATCCCTCTCCGGTAACGGTTATTTGGTCTTTCCTTTCGGGATCACCAAAGACTTCGTAGAATGCAAGTTGCACTGCGCGTCCCTCATATATATGGACATAGTCTGCGCCTCGACACGCGAACTGTCCTGCCTCTTGTCCTGCCGGTCTTTTGCCGGTCATTTAACAACAACTATGGTGAATCAATTGGTTAAAGGGTTCAAGCACAGACGAATTTTATAAAACAGATACCTTGGTATGTGTTTCAACTTTGCCACATGAATGGTGAAGGAGGTCTTAGGAAATGTGCAGCTGAGCCAAAATAGCCAAAATGAATCCGTAAAATTTGAGTAAAAACCCGTTTGACGGGGGTAAACCAGCGGCGTTGCGTTCGTCAGTGGACTGATGGTTGCTGTTTGCTTTTACGCAGGGCTTTTCCCTCTTGAACACGTAACGACAGCCGTGCCGCAGGGCCGTATTCTGACGGATTATCCCGCAGTTCCGGAAAGATTTCGAACAGTTCGGCGCGTCCGGCATCTTCGATCGCCGAGACCGAGGAAGCCCCCGGATGAAAGCTTTCGGTGGCGGTGCCATTGGCAAAAATGATTTCGTGGTTATCAAACAGGATGTGAATATAGGTGGTTTGGCGAATGCCGTAATCCACGGTAATCGACAGGTCGTTGAGCAAAGCCTTGGCCGGAACCAGCACTTCATTTTCGCCATAATCCAGTTGATTGCTGGCAGAGCGCACCAGCATCCGGTGTTGGGGGGAAACCCACATATCGCGTTCGGGAAGGCCCGATCCAAAGGCGTCTTTGCGGATGCGGATGGGGCGTAATTCCGGATAGGCCATCAGGCGCGCGCCGGTCATGCGTTTGCTGCCAATCCAGCGGATCGCTTGTAATCCATTATCGGCCGTGATCACCAGATCGCCGACTTGCAGATCTTCTACGGCAACCAAACCGCGTGGCGTTGTAATCATTGTTCCGGGGGTGAAACAGATCACCGTGCTGGGGATCGTTGTGTAGGGGACATTGGAATTGCCGTCGATCAGGTTGATATTATTGATCCACTGGCCGGTGCCGAGGCTGCCGGACAAAACCACGATCCGGTTGACGTTATCATCCACCCCGTCATTGGCCGCCGTCAAATAGGCAAATGTGACTGTGCCGCCGCCCCAGACGTTGGCGCTGTAGACTTCTACGGCGGATCCTGTCGCGGCATAGGTCGGGTAGGCTGAGGAGTAGAAATCTACGCCACCGATGTTGAATTGTGGACCACCGTCTGTGGTGCTTGGTTCCAAGTTTGCATCATTATCGGGCACGGTTGCAATACCGCTGGATCCAATTCGAATCCAGCTGGCAGACAAAGGATCACCGTTGATCTCAAAAAAGGTAAATTGCATTTACCTGCCCAATTCCAAGGACAGAAATACACCCCGTATACATTAGGATTTCTGACTGCCCGCCTCTAGTTGCTTTTGCCCCTCTTTGTGGGCTTAGCTTTGTTTATCACAGTATACGTCATTTTAACCAGGTTACAATATGTATTAACAACAGTTTAACCTTTGGGGGTGACTAAAGACTCGCCCAAGACCTTGGGGCAGGACCGAGAGCGTTTCGACTTTTGTTTGGATCAATGGACAACGCGATTCCCATTTGAGCGTTAGCGAAAGACCGGGAATTGCGTTTCAACATAAGGTCGAGACGCTTTATTGATTCAGCATCGATGGTTTGAGCGAGTTTTGTTGCTGATCAGCTGTTGTTGCGCTGGAAATATTATCATTTTCAAACAACAAAAACGTCATCAGCGGGAAAATGTGTCAAACCCTTCGGACGCAAATGTCCCTTCATTTCAGGGGAGTTTATGCAAGTGTGGCAGGATTACTAGGCCCTTACCCCAAGGGAGTTGGTGCCTGTAAGGACTGCGCTTCGGTGTGGCGTAATATTTTGCGCGCGCTCGGGCCGAATGATTTCGGGTTGGTGCGCAATTCGGGAAATATTTCGAATAACTCGTCGCGCGAGGCTTCCTCGATCGCGTCAAGCCCCATGGCTCCGGGATGAAAGCTCTCTGTTTGCAGGCCTTCGGCGGTCAGGATTTCGTGATTGTCAAACAGGATATGGATATATTCGGTGGGTTTGCATGTCTGGTCAATGTCGATGGAATGCCCGTTCACGAGGCTTTTGGCGGGCACCAGAACCTCCTTTGTGTCAAACTGGAGCAGGGCTTCGGGAGATGAAATCAGCATCCTGTGCTGGGGCGAAACCCTCATGTCGCGACAGGGCAGGCCGGGGCCAAAGGCATCCTTGCGGATCCGGACCGGGCGCAGATGGGTTTGCGCAAACAGGCGTGCGCCGGTAATGACCTTGCGCCCAATCCAGCGAATTGCCTGCAATCCGTTGTCGCGGGTAATAACAAGATCACCGACACGCAGATCTTCGACCTTCTCCATTCCGCGCGGCGTGGCAAGCCGCACCCCGGGCGTAAAGCAAATCACATCCGCATAATTCCAGCCAACTGTGTGGCTTTGATAGGTGCCAAGCGTGGCCCCGACCGTAAAGGCGGATCCGGGGCCGGGGATGAAATACCATGCGCCCCCCGTGTTGAAGAAATAAAATGTTTCTACATGCGGATTGCCGGCGGTATCGGTAAAGGAAACGTCAATTGCATAGGGCGACCCAGCAGTCGCGCCAAAAGTGCCGCCGTTAATGCTAATAGTTTCGTCGCCGTCTGCCGACCCTTGATAGGCGGCATCATTATCGTCAAGAACCGCCGTATAGGATGTGTTGTACACGGCATTATAGTAAGTACCTGTCCATTTATAAGC
>JALWOO010000465.1 GCA_027083485.1 Amylibacter sp.
CAAGCTTCCCGGCGGTGGCGGCCCTGGTGCAACTGGCGCAGGATGTGCGCAGTGTGCTTGGGGCCAGTGTGAAAATCGGCTATGCGGCGGATTGGTCGGAGTATTTTGGCTATCATCCGGCGGACGGGTCGGGGGATGTGTTCTTTCATCTGGATCCGCTTTGGTCGCTGTCTGACATCGATTACATCGGCATAGATAACTATATGCCCCTGTCCGATTGGCGCGATGAATTGGGGCATCTGGATGAGGGTTTCGGCTCTGTCTATGCGCTTGAATACCTGCGCGCCAATGTGGCCGGCGGGGAAGGTTATGACTGGTATTATCCTAGCGATCTGGATCGGGATGCGCAAAATCGTGTGCCGATTACCGACGGGGCTTATGGCGAAGACTGGGTGTTTCGCTACAAGGATCTGGTGAATTGGTGGGGGCAACCGCACTATAACCGCATTGGCGGTGTGCGTGAAACCACCCCTACCGGCTGGGCACCACAGAGCAAGCCTTTCCGGTTTACAGAGCTTGGCTGTCCGGCTGTGGACAAGGGGACAAATCAGCCGAATGTATTTTATGATCCCAAATCATCTGAATCGGGTTTGCCTTATTATTCAAATGGTTCCGAGGATACCTTCATGCAGGCGCAGTACCTGCGGGCCATTTATGGATATTGGCAGGACGGGGCGAATAATCCGGTTTCTTCGCTGTATTTTGCACCGATGCTGGATCTGGAAAACAGCCATGTCTGGGCGTGGGATGCACGACCCTGGCCGGAGTTTCCCAACCGGCTGGATGTGTGGAGTGACGGGGAAAACCATGCGCGGGGGCATTGGCTCAGCGGGCGTTTTGGCGAGCAATCCCTTGCGGCGATCGTATCGGAGATTTGCGAAATTTCGGGCCTGGGCGATATTGATGTGAGCAAGCTTTACGGCAACACCACCGGTTTTGCCATGCGGGCTACGCAAACCGGTCGCCAGAGCCTGCAACCCTTGATGATGGCATTTGATTTCTCGGCTTACGAGGTCGATGGCGTGTTGCATTTCCATAACCGGCACGAGGAAATTGCCTTTACAGCCGTTGAAAACGATCTGGTGTTCAGCAATGCGGACACGCCTGTGGTTGCCAAAACCCGCCAGCCAGAGGCTGAAACCGCTGGTCGGGTGCGGGTGGGATTCTGGGATAAATCACGCGATTACCAGACCGGCACCGCACAGTATATCATGGCGGATGATCCGTCGGTTGCCACATCGAGCGTGGAATTGCCGGTGGTGATGACCGAAACCGCTGCATGCAATATCGCCAGCCGGTGGCTGGTGGATTCAGAGGTGGCGCGCGACGAAATCAAACTGGCATTGCCGCCGTCTGTACGCCATGTGACGGTTGGTGATGTAATCAGGCTTGCCGATGGCGGCACGGACGCCAGCTATCGGGTTGAACGGATCGAAGAGCAGGGCGCGCGGATGGTTGAAGCCATCCGGATGGAGCAAAAAACCTTTAAGCTTAAGGATATAACGTCGATTGTTGCGGCGGCGGTGCCCTCCGTGGCCTTGCCTTTGCATTCGGTGTTTCTTGATCTGCCTTTGTTGCGGGAAAACCAGAACCCCGCTGCCCCTTATATTGCCGCAACGGGCAAACCCTGGCCCGGTGGCGCGGCGGTGTATTCTGCGCCAGGCGATGACGGCTATACGCTCAATAAGGTGGTGCAACAGCCAAGTATTCTGGGGGTGACGTTGACCGGTTTACAGGCAGGGCCGCTTGGGCTTTGGCAAGAGGGTGTGTCGCTTGGCGTGCGTATTTCGCAGGGAAGCCTGCAAAGCCGCAGTGCGCTTGAAGTTCTGAACGGGGCGAATGCGCTGGCGATTGGCGGGCAGGAGGGCTGGGAGATTATCCAGTTCCGCACCGCATCCTTGCAAGGGGATGGCAGTTATCTTTTGTCCGGTTTGCTGCGTGGCCAATTGGGCAGTGTTATGCCGGATAACTGGCCTGCGGGTACGCAAATTGTGGTTCTGGATGACAGGCTGACCCAATTGGATCTGGCAGATGGTGATCGCGGGCTGGAGCGCCATTACCGGATCGGGCCGGTGAATAAACCGGTCTCCGACAGCAGCTATACGCATCAAATTGCGGCCTTTGACGGGGTGGCGTTGCGCCCCTATGCGCCGGTTCATTTGCGGGTAACCGATATGGCGGGCGGTGATAAATCCGTAAGCTGGGTGCGCCGGACGCGTATCGGGGGCGATAGCTGGCAAGGGATGAAGGTGCCGCTCGGGGAGGCGTCGGAACTCTATCGGGTGCGGGTGATCGAGGCCGAAACCGTGCTGCGCGAGGCCTTCACGCCGGTTCCGGAATGGACTTATCTTGCGGCGGATATGCTGGCGGATGCCGCCGGTGCTGGCGCGGTTGTCGAGGTGGCGCAAGTTTCCGAAAGCTTTGGTCCGGGGACGGCTGCTGTGGTTAGTCTCGATATCTGATGCGGCGGGTATTGCATCAGGATGTGGTGGCGCTGGCGCGATGCCTTTTGTGTGTGGGGAAAACGCGCCGCGCCGCCTATGCCCGCCGCTGCATTGAGGTGGCATTCGAGGCGGACCGCTGGCGTTTGTCCACCGGACAGGCGCATCCAGTGCTGGGTGATGGCACCTTGCAATCGGCCTGTGCCGCCTTGCCCAAAGCCGCTGAAGGCTATCCGGATGACCCCGATTATGCGGCCTGTCTGGTCGCGGCATTGGAGGCGGTTATTGACGCAAGATCAGCCTCTTGCGCAGGTAATGCACAGGGCTAAACTCGGGTCGTGGCCAAGCCGTTTGCGGGCGATTTCCTCCCCGCATTCAAGGCAATAGCCGAATTCACCGTCATCAATGCGTAACAAGGCGGCCCTGGCCCGCTGCACCTGTGCCTGCCTGCGCGCATGGGTAGCCTTGGCCATGGCTTGTTGTTGCAGGGCGTCCATACGCGACAGACGGCCCACGGATTGCTGATCAAGCGTGACAGTTCCCCGGCTGGCGCGTGTTGTGCGGTTTTCCGCCTCGCTTTCTGTAACGATCGCATACAATCGTTTCTGAAAGGTTAAGAGATCAGTTTTTGTGAACATCGGGGCCAATAACCAGAATTTGTCTTGCACATGTTCATTTTGTATTAACTATTATACACTAGGCTGAACGAGATGCGGGAATTTATTTATGGGTAAAACAGAACAAAGACTGGCAGAACTTGATCCTGTATGGAGCCAAATTCGTACCGAAGCACATGCGATGGTCGAAGAAGAACCGGATATGGGCGGGATGATTCATCTGAGCGTCCTGCATCACCGGTCGCTGGAAAAAACGCTGAGTTATCGTTTGGCGCTGAAGTTGAAGTCGGAGGAAATGCCCTCGCAGATCATCCGCGAGCTTCTGGATCGCGCCTATGCGGAGGATTCCTCGCTGGGGGAGGCCGCGCGGGCAGATATTATGGCGGTATATGACCGCGATCCGGCGTGTCACCGGATGGTGCAGCCCCTGTTGTTTTTCAAGGGCTATCAGGCCGTGCAGGCCTATCGTGTGGCGAACTGGCTGTGGCGGCACGACCGTCCGGCGATGGCCTATTTTATGCAGATGCGCGCATCGGAAGTATTTGGCGTGGATATTCACCCGGGCGCAACCATTGGCAAGGGCATCATGATTGACCACGCCCATTCAATTGTGATTGGCGAAACGGCTATTGTCGGGGATAATGTGTCGATGCTGCATTCCGTAACCCTTGGCGGCACGGGAAAGGCCGATGGCGATCGTCACCCCAATATTGAAAACGGGGTTCTGATCGGGGCCGGTGCCAAGGTTCTGGGCAATATCACTGTCGGCTATTGCAGCCGGATTGCCGCCGGTTCGGTGGTGTTGCAGGATATTCCGTGCTGTAAAACCGTGGCCGGTGTGCCGGCCAAAGTGGTCGGGGAGGCCGGATGTTCCCAGCCTTCCAGTAGTATGGACCAGTTATTGGACGATTAGGGGGAGGACCTAAACCAGCATTGTAAGCGGGTTTTCCATGTACCCGGCAAATGCGGCGAGGAATTGTGCCCCTAGCGCGCCATCGATGACCCGATGATCCACGGAAAGGGTCACGGACATGACGGTGGCAACGCTGATTTGGCCATCATCGCCGACGACCGGTTTCTTGATGCCGGCCCCCACGGCAAGGATGGACCCATGCGGTGGATTGATGACGGCGTCGAAATTCTCGATGCCGAACATGCCAAGATTGGAGATGGCAAAGCTGCCGCCCTGATATTCATGCGGTGCCAGTTTGCGATCGCGGGCACGGGTGGCGAGGTCTTTCATTTTTTCGGAAATACTGGTGAGTGCCAGAGTTTCGGCATCCTGAATGACCGGCGTAAACAGCCCGCCCTCAATGGCGACAGCTACCGCCACATCGGAGGCTTTCATTTGTAAAATCCGGTCTCCGGCCCAAACCGCGTTGCAGGCGGGAACAGCCTGCAAAGCTTTGGCGCTGGCCTTGATGATGAAATCGTTAATGGACAGTTTTTGCCCGCTCTCGGCCAGACCGGCATTGATTTCAGAGCGGAATTTCAACAGGTTATCCAGAACAATGCCGCGCCGCAGATAAAAATGCGGGATGGTTTGTTTGGCTTCTGTCAGGCGGGCAGCAATGATTTTGCGCATGCCATCAAGGGAAATTTCCTCGTACTCGCGGTTCTCATAAAGTGATTTCACACTT
This sequence comes from Amylibacter sp., assembly GCA_027083485.1. GTDB lineage: Bacteria > Pseudomonadota > Alphaproteobacteria > Rhodobacterales > Rhodobacteraceae > Amylibacter. The sequence continues at coordinate 4,699 of JALWOO010000465.1, forward strand.
TCCGCATCGGGCGAGGCCGGCTGCGGTGGCGCTGTCGTGGCAACAGGGGCCGGAGCCGGTTTTGCGCTTTCAAGATCGGCCTTGATGATGCGCCCGTTCGGGCCGCTGCCGGTGATGCTGGCCAGATCAATGCCTTTTTGCGCGGCAATGCGGCGGGCCAGCGGGCTGGCGAAAAGGCGCGGGCCGGATTTTGCCGGTGCAACAGGGGCAGGTGCGGCTACTGCCGCTTTTTCCGGTTCGGCCTTGGCGGTCGGGGCCGCCGTTGCCGGTTCCGGTGTGGCAGAGGCATCTTCGCCTTCTTCCAGAAGCACGGCGATAGGGGCGTTGACCTTGACGTTTTGCGCGCCTTCCTGCGCCGTTGGCCCGAGGTCGCCAAAGAGGGCGCGCACAAACATATTGGCGCGTTTCGGCACCCGGGCGACGTTTTTCGCGTCGATATAGGTGGTGGGTTCGCTGACGCGGCGCGCAACGC
>JALWOO010000466.1:0-1491 GCA_027083485.1 Amylibacter sp.
CCGCTGCAATATTTATTGTGCTGGTGGCCATTCCGCTGTATTCCAAACCGCCACTGACCCAACTGCAGGAAATACAGCAACGCGGCAAACTGAAAATTCTGACGCTCAACGCAGCGTCAACCTATTATCAGGATGCCAATGGCCCCAATGGCTTCGAGTACCAGCTCAGCAAAATGTTTGCGCAATACATCGGTGTCGAGCCACAGATTATTGTGGTCGAACGCTTCGCCGACCTGTACCCGGAACTGAGCGTCGGTAGTGGCGATATCGCCGCAGCCGGTTTGTCGGAGCAGGATGATACGGATCATCGCTACATTCAATATGGCCCCGGCTACCACCAGGTTACCCAGCAATTACTGTATCGGAAAAAGCTGCATAAACGGCCGAAATCGCTGGGCGACATCAAGAATTCTGTCATCGAAGTCATCGAAGGCAGCAGTGAAGAACGCACGCTAAAAAAACTGAGCCAGAATTACCCTGACCTTTCCTGGAATATCGTCAAGGATATCGCGATCGAAGAATTGATTGAATTGGTGGATCAGGGTCTGGTGGATTATGCCCTTGCTGATTCACATGAAATCGCGCTGCAACGACGTTTCTATCCGGAATTACGCATTGCCTTTGAATTGGGCAAACCGCACCAGTTGCGTTGGGCGTTAAAGAATTCCGATGATAAAAGCCTGCTGCTGGCGATGCGGGAATTCTTTGCGCTGGTCAAAAAAGATGGTCGGCTGGAACAATTGATACACCGCTATTACAGTCACGTCGCACGTTTCAATTACTCGGATTTACAAACCTTTTCCCAATTGAGCAAAGAGCGCCTGCCGAAGTATATCGACCTGTTCAAACGCGAAGCCAAGGACATCGGGCTGGACTGGAAACTGCTCGCCGCAATCAGCTATCAGGAATCCCTGTGGAACCCCAAGGCGAAATCACCGACCGGCGTGCGCGGTCTGATGATGTTGACCCAGGATACGGCTCGGCTGGTCAAGATAAAAAACCGCCTCGACCCGGAACAAAGTATTAAGGGCGGCGCAAAATATTTCAAAAGCGTCATTAAAAAAGTGCCAGAGCGCATCAAGAATCCGGACAGAATCTGGTTGGCGCTGGCGGCCTACAATATCGGCTTCGGCCATCTGGAAGATGCACGCCGAATTACCCAGATGATGAAAGGCGACCCGGATAAATGGATCGATGTAAAAAAATACCTGCCGTTATTGAGCCGCAAGAAGTGGTACAAAAAAACCAGACATGGCTATGCACGGGGTTCCGAACCGGTGAAATATGTTGAAAACATTCGCAAGTATTATGATTTACTCAAGTGGGCGGAACTCAAGCAGCAACAACAAAATCAGTTACCCGATGAAAAACCGGATGGCAAAAACCTCGAAAAACTGACCATTCCACCCAGTCTGTAGTGCCCCACAGACTGTATTGCCGAGTTCAGAAAAACCTCTGCAGGTTCAAAAAGCAGGCGAGAAACCGTCATTC
>JALWOO010000466.1:1501-3296 GCA_027083485.1 Amylibacter sp.
GGATTTTTCTGAGCGAGCGGAATATAGTCTGTATTTCCGAGTTCAGAAAAATTTCTGTAGATTCAAAGGACAAGCGAGAAACCGTCATTCTGGTGAGAAATACGGGCTGATCTCATTGTCTTTTTTCGGCTCTGCGCCGTGCAAAAAAGGCGCTCATGATGTCGGCGCAGGGTTCGGCCAGAACGCCGCCACGGATGTCGATTTGATGATTGAAGCACGCATCGTCCAGCAAACGGCAACTGCTTTCAATAGCACCCGTTTTAGGCTCGTTGGCGCCATACACCAGACGTTTGACGCGCGCATGAATCATCGCGCCGACACACATCACACAGGGTTCCAGCGTCACATACAAGGTCGTATCGATGAGGCGATAATTTCCGATTTTAAGCGCTGCGTCGCGCAATACCATGATTTCCGCATGCGCAGTCGGATCATTTCGGCCAATCGGGCTATTGCGCCCCGCTGCGATCAACTGGTTATCCGCATCCACCACAACAGCGCCAACCGGCACTTCATTCTCATCTGCGGCAAGCCGCGCCTGTTCCAGCGCAACCTGCATCCAGGCTTCGTCGGCTGTAGTTATGGCCATTCTTTTACAAAAAGTTTACTTTTGGTTATTGACGCCATTTTCATATTAACGATTATCAGGCATGAGAAAAAGTCCGGTTCAAAATTCAGGGCGCCCTCCAGGCTATCTTCGCTGATTCAGGGAATTTTTCAACCGCCAGCTACTCTCAATGAATTCATCCGATCAATCCGAACCCTGAGAGTCTGTCGGAGTTTAGCCCGCATTTCTCACCAGAGGGCGGATTTATCGCGCAGGACTTTGGATTTACAAGGGGTTTTCTGGGCGAGCGGAATACCAGTGTGTATTTCCGAGTTCAGAAAATTCCTTGTAGATTCAAAGGGCAAGCGAGAAACCGTCATTCTGGTGAGAAATGCGGGTTAGGCTTCAGGAACTACAGAAAAGAGGGTACATATGTCCAAAGGCGAATTAACGGGTCAACGCGCACTGGTCACTGGCGCAAATTCCGGCATCGGAAAAGGCGTTGCGTTGGCGCTCGGTAAGGCTGGCGCAAAGGTGGTTGTGAATTATATCAGCAGCGAAGAAGACGCCAACGCGGTGGTTGAGGAAATCAAGGCCAATGGCAGCGATGCGCTGGCGATACGCGCCGATGTCAGTCAGGAAGATCAGGTGCAGGCGATGTTCAGACAAATGATCGACGCCTGGGGCAGTATCGATATTCTGGTGGCCAATGCCGGGGTGCAGCGGGATGCTGATTTTACCGAGATGACGCTTAAACAGTGGCAGTTTGTCATTGATGTGAACCTGACCGGGCAATTCCTGTGCGCCCGAGAAGCGGCGCGAGAATTTGTTCGCCGTGGCATCGTGCCTGAACTGTCCTGCTCTGCCGGCAAAATCATTTGCATGTCCTCGGTGCATGAAGTCATCCCCTGGGCGGGACACGTCAATTATGCCGCCTCCAAGGGTGGCGTGAATCTGATGATGCAAAGCATCGCGCAGGAAATGGCGGAGAAAAAGATTCGCGTCAACAGCATTTCACCCGGCGCGATTGCAACCCCGATCAATACCGATGCCTGGGAAACACCGCAAGCCCGGGAAGAATTGCTCAAACTGATTCCCTACCATCGCGTCGGTTTGCCTGAAGATATCGCCAAAGCCGCCGTCTGGCTGGCTTCCGATGCATCGGATTACATCACCGGCACCAGCCTTTTCGTGGATGGCGGCATGACGCTGTACCCCGGATTCCGGGAAGGCGGATGATCCGCTTTG
>JALWOO010000466.1:3306-4111 GCA_027083485.1 Amylibacter sp.
CGTTCGATCTGTGGCGATCTCGGGCAGGCGGAACGCCGCGAATGGTGGCTGAGCAATGGGCTCGGTGGTTATGCTGCAGGCACCGTTGCCGGATCGCTAACCCGGCGCTATCACGGCCTGTTGATTGCGCCGATGGAAACAGCGCTGGATCGGCATTTACTATTGGCGCGCGCCGAAGCGACCCTGCAGTTTGAAGGCCGCGACTATCCGCTGTTCACCAATCGCTGGGGTTCCGGCGCTATCGAGCCACACGGGCACAAACATATCGAATCATTCCGGCTCGATGGCCGACTGCCGGTATGGTGCTTCTCAGTGGGTGGTGTGCGTATTGAACAGCGTATCTTCATGGAGCCAGGTGTTCACGCAAGCTGGATCGCCTTTCGACTGTTAAATGCCGATGACATTGATACGCCAGTAACACTGAATGTACGCCTGCTGGCCAATTATCGCGACCACCATGGACAAATGGCGAGTGGTGGATTTAACCCGGAAATGGAACAGCCGCTACCGCATCATTTGATACTTGGCTTCCCTGCTTCCCGAACGTCATTGCACATTCAAACCCGACAGCAATCACTGCAAACTGAACACCACTGGATCAACGACTTTCTTTTGACCGAGGAGCAGCATCGTGGTCTGCCCGACCGGGACAGCCATCTGGCCGTGGCTTCAGTCAAGCTTGAATTGAATGACGCCAACTGGCATGCCTTGCGCTTCGGGCTGACGCCCGCTCACGAGATTGATCCGGATACGGCATTGCAATCGGTTAAAAAGCAACAGACGCGGTCAGCCCGAATTGCGCACA
>JALWOO010000466.1:4121-4678 GCA_027083485.1 Amylibacter sp.
CCCGATCGATCATGATGCCCATGGCGAGTCTATCATCGCCGGCTACCCCTGGTTTGGCGACTGGGGCCGCGACACCATGATCGCCCTGCCCGGCCTGACACTGGCGACCGGCCAGCCAGAAACAGCGCGTCACATCCTCAAAACCTGGGCGGCTTATATCGACCGGGGCATGTTACCCAATCGTTTTACTGAATCCGACGCCATGCTGGAATACAACAGCGTCGATGCGCCACTATGGTACATTCTTGCCTGGCGGCAATACAATGAGAACGGTAATAGCGACCACATGGCGCAAATCTTGCCCGCGCTGAAACAAATCATCGACGCCTATCAACACGGCACCCGTTATGGTATTCAGATGGACCCGCAGGATGGCCTTATTCGCAGCGGCGATGAAAACACGCAATTGACCTGGATGGATGCCCGCGTCAATGGCGTGGCCGCCACACCCCGCAGCGGCAAGCCGGTTGAAATCAACGCCCTGTGGTGCAATGCATTACTCATCATGCAGGAATTCTGCGAGCAAATCGGGCAAGATGGCGAACACTATCGAAAAC
>JALWOO010000466.1:4688-5166 GCA_027083485.1 Amylibacter sp.
CGCATCAAGGCTTTCAACGCTTTATTCGCGCCGATGGCCAGGGGCTTTATGATGCATTGGATACGCCGCGCAGTGAAAATGATGCCAGCATTCGCCCCAATCAAATATTCGCCATCAGTCTGCCCGCGAGGCTACTGACAAACGCAAAGGCTCGCCAGGTGTTGCATACCGTACAACGTCACCTCTACACCTCTTATGGATTACGATCTTTAAGCCCGCAAGACCCCGACTATCGCGGCGTCTATCAGGGCGGCGTAGTGGCGCGCGATGGCGGTTATCACAATGGCCCGGTATGGGGCTGGCTGCTGGGGCATTATGCGATGGCGCATTATCGTTTGAACCAGAATACAGGCGCCGCGTTGGCGCTGCTTGAACCGATGCGCGATCACCTGTTCGATGCCGGGCTGGGTACGATCAGCGAAATCTTCGATGGCGATCCACCGCATCAGCCGCGCGGCGCACCCTCACAAGCCTGGTC
>JALWOO010000467.1 GCA_027083485.1 Amylibacter sp.
ACAGTGGCATAACAAGCCACTCGCTCGGCGCTAAATCAGCGGTTTCAACACCATGCATAGCTGTATTAAGCGACTGCGCCGCCTTAAGCAATTCCAATGCGCCCACAGCCCCCGCCAAAGAGATCAATATATGGCTGGCACTGCGAAGATTTGCCCGATCATGGTCATGAAAGGCTTTTTTCAGGCGCGTTTGCACCCCTTGAAGGTCAATCAGCAGCTTATCCACCAGCCCACCAAATGCCGTTTCTCCCATGGTTTTCTTGAGACTGTTGTAAGTGTCCCGATCCACCGGATTTTTTGCCTTGGCAACGGGATCCGTGACACCGATAAATCCGTTTATAGCCACCCCCAAAGCATCGATATCAGTCAAGGGTTTGGCAATCACCCCATTGGCACCGGCCTGCATAATCCGGGTTTGATGGTCCGCAAGAAAATAGGCGGTTAATGCCACCAAAGGCATGTTACTAAAGGGTTTTTCAGAACTGCGAATATCCCGGATCAGCTCCAGTCCCGATTTTCGCGGCATTTCGATATCCACCAATGCCAGATCAAAATCATGATCGCATAATATGTCCCAGGCTTCGATCCCGTCCTCGGCAATGGTTACCTCAGCACCCAGTACCTGAAGCATATGACCTGCAACCAGTTGGTTGGTTTTGTTGTCTTCCGCCAATAAAACCCGCATCCCCTGCAATTGCGCAGCAGATACATCCGGAATTCGCGCGGAACACGGCTCTGGGTCAGAGTGAAGCAACGGCAATATAACGGAAATGCTGGCCCCAACATCCGGTGAGGCAACCACAATATCACCCTGCAGCTTTTGGATTATTTGCCATACGATATACAGGCCCAAACCGGACCCCGGAACCTTTGAGCCCTCGGGGCGCCCCTCATAGGCGAATAATTTCTCGCGGGCGGCAGCACAAAATCCCGGCCCCTGATCGCAAACCTGCAACCGCAAATTTCCGGCTTCCTCGCAGGCCTCCAGCGTAATTTTCCCCCCTTTAGGGGAAAATTTCACCGCATTGTCCAGCAAGTTTGATAAAATCCGCTCCAGATCAAGCGGCGAACAATCAAGCCGGCATTCCGGCGTCAGTTCTATAGTGAACTGTAAATCAAGCGCCAATTCAGCAACCCGCCCTTGCCAGCGCTTTTCTACAGCATGCAAAAACGGCACCACAACAAGCGGACCTGAACTCTGTGCCGGAAGGGATGGTTCCTGTGCGAACGAACCGCTTTTGACCGCATCCAACAGACGCAAAACCATATCTGCGGCCGCCGAAATTCGGGCAACCTGAGCCTTGTTGGCATCACTTAGGGCCTCCTGCTCCAGTAGCAACACCCCCCCCACAATATCGGACACCGCCGAGCGCAGATCATGACTCAGCAACCGGTTTTGTTCCGTTTGAAGAGCACGATCAATCAGTTTGTCCATAAGCCCCCCCTAAGTCTCCTCGCCCCATGCCCACACATGTGGAACACCCCAAAACGGCCCCGAACACCTGCCATTTTCGCGCCATAAAGCAGCAAGGAAATCAATGCTTTCTACCAAGAATAGTCCTCTTGATCTAGGAGTTAAAGCACTTTTCACCCAAAACGGTCCATCTTGAAATTTGCGTGTTTACCCCGAAAACCGCAGAGCAGTCCCCTTACAGATAGGCAGCCTGCTTAAGCACTTCTTTGTCGATTGGCAAATTGATTTGGCCATCAAACAGGGAGTTGTTGCCCGGGTTGCCAAGCGCCACGAAATTAGCATCTGGATAACGGGTAACAAGCCGTTCATAGGTTTCGATTTCAAACCTTCCGCCGGTTTCAATAATCACCGTATGCACAGGATCACTGTCTGTTGGTTCATAAAAGCGCACGGGAAACGACGACAGCGCATTTTGGCAAATGGCGGCGAGCGCCTGTGACTGGGTTTCAATTCGAACCGTTATCCTGTCCCCGTCCAAGGCCTGCAATGGGACCTGCACCATGACAACTGCCTGATTTTGCCCGTCTTTTGGCGGGTGGTGCCGCAAGGTTCCATTCATGATGCTGATAAACCCACAGGCAATTTCGGTTCCGATCTCGTTTTTGGCAAAGCCCTCTTCGTCAAGGGACTGGTTGGCATCTATGAAATGGGGCACCCATGCCTTGCCCAATCTATCCTGATCGTAAAATATGGAAACCCGCAGGTTTCCCGCCTGATAATCAAACTTCATCCGTACATCGCTGCCGCTCATAGCCGCCAAATATCGCGCCATATAGACCAAAGCCCGACGCAATCGCAGCAGATCACCGCGCATCCTGGGCGGGCAGTTTTCGGATATCTCCCCGTGAAATCCCGACATTTCCCCTTCCCTGTCAGCAGTCAGTGCCTTTTCAATCTGCGCACAAAGAGCCACAAGCGAAAATGGCTTGTGCAACAACGTCAAATCTGCGGTTTCCAGATCGGAAAATTCCATAATATCCAGCAACAACTCATTGAGCTGTTGGCTTGATTGCTCGGCAATACCCAGCATCTGCGCCTGTTGCGGGCTGCTCCCTTCCCGCTTGGCCAGAGCAATCATCCCCAGAATTCCGTTCATCGGGGTGCGCAATTCATGGCTCATCATGGTCAAAAATGCCGATTTTGTCCGGCTCGCCTGCTGTGCCTGACGAAATAAATCCGCATTTTCCTGACTGACCCGACGGTGCCAACGGGTTTCCAAGGCAAAATACACCAGCAGCATCAGCGAAAACAAAACCGCCCCGATGCCAAGCCAGTAAAGCAGCAATTGATTGCGCTCCAGCCCTTGGCGAAGGGTTGCCCCCGCCTGCACTTCACCCCGCATAACAATGCGGTGGAGCGACCGGAACAAATCATCATATGTCCTGAAATCCCGCCATAATTTCAGGGCCGTTTCATTGTCGCCTGTCTGCAATCCCACCACCACAGGTTCCGCCAGTTTCAATTTCTGGAAAATCTGTTCAACAGTTTCATGGGCCCGGGGAAAGCCCTTGATCCGCTCTGCTATTCTGCCTTTTTGAAACAGGCCCACCCGGCTCCAGAGAATATTAAACCGCCGGTTTACTTCTTCGCGCTCAAAACTCTCCTGTCCGGTTCCTGCCCCCAACAAAGATTCTCGAAAACGCAGATATTCGATGCTCAATTGGGACGATGACCACAAAAGGTTTTCCCGCCAATTGGCCCGAATGCTGTCGATATTATTGCGGACCACACCAAAGGTGAAAAACGCTGTGGCAACAGTCACAAAAACGGCTACAAACCCAAATACACGTAGAATACCGCCCCAGTTTTTCACTTGAACACAATACGGTCAAGTTGCCAAATCAGCCGGCCATTGTACTTTGGCTCTTGCAGTTCTTTATGCGCACTCATCGGATAAATCACCCAAATCGGCCCTTTGTCGCGTGGGGAAAAATCCACGCCCTCCGCAAATATCGCCAAAATGACATCATACTTGATGATTTCAGTCATCGGTATTTCAACAGTATAATCATTTTCGGCGATCATATAAGCAATACGGGAATCCAGCACGCCAAGCCTGGAAGCCAAATCACGCAGCAATGGCCCCTCGAAGGTTTTCACACCGTCTATATAAGCATTTGCAGTCGTCACCTGATGCAAACCAATATCACGCAGGTCGGATTCGCTATAGTTCACACGTTGGGTAATTTTCCCGTCACGCTCGACCTCGACAATCAGGATTGTTTGGGCAAAGGCCAGATTTGCCAGAAAAAAGCCCGTCAGAAACACGGCAATGAAACGCGATAAAATAGCCATATTTCCTCCTCAGATAACATTTTCATCGCAAGATATTGAAAATAGGTAGAATATCTATAGTTTTTTTTACTTTTTGCGCCCTCGTTAAAACTAAAAATGCCGGATTCGCGAATTGCAACTCAATTCGCAAACCCGGCTTGAAAAAATGCGCGATCTACTGCGCATGGTGCCTCAAAAGGCTGCTATTTTGCCTTTGGATACCCCAATTCGGCCAAAGCAGCGGTGATTTCATCCAGAATCACAGGGTCATCAATGGTTGCAGGCATTTTATAGGCCTTACCATCTGCAATATTTGCCATCGTTGCCCGTAAAATTTTCCCGGAGCGGGTTTTGGGCAGCCGGTCCACCACACAGGCCATTTTAAAGGCAGCAACGGGGCCGATCTTTTCACGTACCAGTTGGATGCATTCCTTGACCACGGTTTCATGATCCCGTTCAGTACCCGCGTTCAGGCACAGAAATCCCAGTGGCAATTGCCCCTTCAGATCATCCGCCACCCCGATCACCGCACATTCGGCCACGTCGGGGTGGCTCGACAAAACCTCCTCCATCGCGCCGGTAGACAAGCGGTGCCCCGCCACGTTGATTACGTCATCCGTGCGCGCCATGATATACAGATACCCGTCATCATCCACCATCCCTGCATCACCGGTTTCATAATAACCTGGGAAAGTTTCCAGATAGGATTTAATGAACCGTTCTTCAGCATTCCACAGATTGGGCAGCGTGCCCGGTGGCAAGGGCAGTTTGATTGCGATGGCTCCCAATTCGCCGTTGGGCAATTCATGGCCATCATCGCCCAGCACCCGCACATCGAAACGGAATCCGCGCGCTCGCCGGCCAGAAACAGATGGCGCAGGCTCGACAGATCATATTTTTTCACAAAGTCGCCGTTCGGATCTTCGCGTTTGATCGCGCGAAATGCGGTGGGGGCCGTAAAGAAGGAAACCACCTTGTGATCCTGTATCACCCGCCAGAATGTGCCGGCGTCCGGCGTGCCCACGGGCTTGCCTTCGAAAACCACCATGGTTGCGCCATAAATCAGCGGCCCATAGGCGATATAGGAATGGCCCACAACCCAGCCCACATCGGACGCCGCCCAGAAGGTTTCGCCCGGGTTCACGTCATAGATATTTTTCATGGTCCAGTGCAGCGCCACCGCATGGCCGCCATTGTGGCGGATCACGCCCTTGGGCTGGCCGGTGGTGCCGGAGGTATACAGCACATAAAGCGGGTCATTGCCCTTGAGCGGCACACAATCGGCAGGGGTTACGCCTTGCTGGAAGTCATGCCAGTCCAGATCACGCGGCCCCATGTCGGCCCGCGCCTGTTCACGCTGGAAAATCACGGTGAAATCCGGCTTGTGTTCGGACAGCTCGATCGCCCCGTCCACAAGC
>JALWOO010000468.1 GCA_027083485.1 Amylibacter sp.
CAGCCGCTGGTTGAGGGTGATAGCCCCGAGGCCTTGGCGCAGAACCGGCGGATCGAATTGAAATTTACCGAGAAATAGAAAGCGGGGTGAGGGGGCGCTGCCCCCAAGGCCTTTGGCCTTTCCCCCGAGATATTTAGAGAAAATGGAAGCGGTTTATTTGTCGCTTTCCAGATACCAGAGTTCCATGCTGCCCTTGCCTTTGATTTCCACGGTGCCACGTCGGGCGAATTCAAAGCTGCCTTTGAGCTTTTCCTTGGTTTCGGCTGTGACCTGAATTTTGCCGTTGGTGCCAAAGGATTCAAGCCGTGCTGCGATGTTCACGGTGTCGCCCCACACATCGTAAAACGGTTTGCGCGTACCAATAACACCGGCCACCGCAGGGCCGGAGTGGATGCCGATGCGCAGTTCGATTTTTTCGCCCATTTCCTCGGAGAATTTTTCGGTTTCCGCCACCATATCCAGTGCCATGCGCGCTACCCGTTCGGCGTGGTCTTCCTGATATTCGGGCATGCCGCCGGCAACCATAAAAGCATCGCCAAGGGTTTTGATTTTTTCCAAGCCGTGTTTGGTGGCCAGCGCGTCGAAACGGGTGAACAGGCGGTTCAGGAATTTCACAAGCTCGGCTGCGGATTGTGTATCGGCACGCGGAGTAAAGCCGACAATATCGGCAAACAGGATGGTTACGTTTTCATGGGCGTCGGCGATGGTTTGGCCGGGATTGCGTTTCAATTGGGTGGCGATCGTTGCCGGCAGCATATTGGCAAGCAGACGCTCGGAATAGCTATACTCGCGTTGCAGCAGCTGTTCTGCCCGGTTCATCTGGGCAAACGCATAGTAAACCATACAGAAGATCACGATTACTGCCGCAGGAATCGTGGTGAAATACATGGCATCAAGAAAAAACGGTGTCAGGGTCAGAAACGGGGCCGGTTCGGTGAAATTCCGGTCCACATACATAAACCCGTACAGGCCGAAACTGATCGACATCAGCGATAGAAAATTCTGGCGCACACCGAAAATGGCAATGGCGCTGGTGGCACCGGCCAGCAAAAAGAAATGCACACCGGATTGGGCACCAAGCATGTAGGACATGGACATGGCAAAAGCAATCCACAGGGTCAGGTTATAGGCCCCGCCTGCGTAAGGGTTCCACACATGCAGGAAAGGGGTGATTTGAAACAGGAAAGCCGCGCCGGCAAGAAAAGA
>JALWOO010000469.1 GCA_027083485.1 Amylibacter sp.
GTTCAGGATACGGTGAACTGTCCCATCATGCCGCCATCTTCGTGTTCGAGGATGTGACAGTGGTACATGTAGGGCAGGTTTTCGGGTGCCGGCAGGTCAAAGCGCATCAGGATTTCGGCTTGGCCATTGATCAGCACCGTGTCCTTCCAGCCGCGGTTTTGCAGGCGGGGCGGGCGACCGTTTTCGCTGATGACCTGATAGGACACACCGTGGACGTGAAACGGGTGCATCATCATTTGACCCGATACGGTCCAGTGTTCCAGACTGCCTTGTTTGATGGCCAGATTGATCACTTTCATATCCATGGCATCGCCGTTGATGGAGAAGCGGCTACCGCCTAGGCCAAGCATACGCATCATGCCGCCGCCCATGCCCATGTCGAGCGTGAAGCTGCGCCGGATCGCGCCTTTGGTGGGCAGCTCCGGCATATCGCCGCCAAGGTTGCTTGGCATTCGGGTGATGCGGGCGGGCAGGGAGGAGTCAACCGAGAAAGGCATAATGACCATATCGGCATTATTACCGGAGTTGCCGCCGCCCATCATACCGCCGCCCATCATGCCGGCATTCGGGTTGGGGGCCGTGACCAGAGCTACATCGGCCCCGTTCCCAAAATCAACCAGCACTTCGGCGCGCTCTCCCGGCCCCATTGACAGTTGTTTCAGGGGCACAGTTTGGTCCAGAATACCCGCATCGACAGCGGCCAGAAACATCGGGCGGCCATCGGACATGGACAGCAGATATACACGGCTGTTGGAGCCATTCAGCAGGCGCAATCGCACGATGCCTTTGGGAACGCGGGCCACGGTATTGGCCTGACCGTTGATCAACATGGTGTCGCCAAGAAACCCCATCATCCGCGATTGCATGCTGAGGTCGTAATCGGCCCGCCCGCGCCAATCGAATTGCCGGTCCTGCATTACCAGCGCCAGATCGTCGATCCCATAGGCCGAAGGCAGGCCGCGGGCATCGTCCTGCCCGTCGCTGAGTTGCAGCATACCGGCAAGACCGTTGTGGACCTGTTGGCCGGTTTTACCGTGAATATGACTGTGATACCAAAGGGTTGCCGCCGGTTGGTCGAGTGGCAGCACCGGTTTCCATATTTGTCCGGGGTTTACCGGCTGGTGGGGTCCACCGTCCACAGTCCCGGGAACCAGCGCCCCGTGCCAGTGTACGGAAATCTCTTCTTTGAGCGTATTTGTAACCTT
>JALWOO010000470.1 GCA_027083485.1 Amylibacter sp.
TTCGCAATGCTTTTACCGTTTTTTCTTTACCCAAATCTGATCGTCGAGCATTTTTTGCAGATGCTGTGACAAATTCTCCCTGTTTTCAGAGGAATTCGCACTGGCTTTGATCTCGGCTTTGGTGGCTTTTTCGCGGGCCTGGGTTGCTTGCTGGATGCGCCAGGTCAGACCTTCGTTGGCCACATCGTTCAGATCCTGTTCGGCCTCGGCCAATTCCTGTTCTGCCCCGATGATGGCGGAATGCTTGACCAATTCTTCCTTTAGAACCATAGCACTAAGCTCGTCACTCGTGCTTGCCTTCAAATGCGGATGGATGCGCACAGGCGGCAATGTCATCAAATGTGCCATGGGGTCATATCCAAGTTTTTCGTGAACCAGTTCAATCAGGCGCGCGCTGGCCTGATCCTCAGATAGGGCGGCATGCAAGGATGCCAAGAGCGCACTGTGGATTTCCTGCATGTCCGGTGCGGCGATCGGGCAACGCTCCAGAACTGATTCGTGTTCCTGCGCGGCGGCAGGGTTCCGTAAACAGGCGGCCAGAATCATGGCCTCGCGCAACCGATTCGTCAGATTGGCCCCCTGTTGCGCCAGCATGGAGGATTTCGTCCCCGCAGAAGGGGGCATTTTGACCGGCTTTTTCCAGCTGCCCGGCTGCCAGTTCTGTTTGCGCCTCGGGGCAAACAGCGCGCTGCGCAATTCCTTGATCGCGGCGGTGTAATGGCTGCGAATGGAGGGGTCTTTGATCTTTTTCAGGGCCTCGCGCAGGCTGGCGTCCAGCATGGCGCGCCGTTCGGGGCTGTCGAAATTCTTGCCTTCGATTTCGCGCTGCCAGAGCAGGCTGACCATGGGCTGCGCGCCGTCCAGCAGCTTTTGCATGGCGGGCGCACCGGCGGATTTGAGCAGGTCATCGGGATCCTGCCCCTCGGGCAAGATGCAGAACCGCAGCGATCTGCCCGGTTCCAGCAGCGGCAAGGCAATGTCGATCAGGCGCATGGCGGCGCGCAAACCGGGAGTGTCGCCATCCAGCGCAATGATCGGTTCCGGACAAATCCGCCACATCATATGCAACTGATCCGGCGTGATCGCGGTGCCGAGCGGGGCGACCGCATGGTCAAAACCGGCCTGCGCCAAGGCAATCACATCCATGTAGCCCTCGGCCACGATCAGGGATTGCGCCTTGCCGGCGGCCTCGCGGGCGGGGCCGTGGTTGTAAAGGCTGCGGCCCTTGTCAAACAGCGGGGTTTCCGGTGAATTCAGATACTTGGCGCGCGCATTGGGATCCATGGCGCGACCGCCAAAGGCGATGCAGCGCCCGCGGGCATCGCGTATCGGGAACATGATGCGGCCGCGAAAACGGTCATAGGGGGTGCCGTTGTCCGGTTTGATCGCCATGCCGGAGTCAACGATATCGGCAGGGGGGATGCCCTTGCCGGTCAGATGTTGCCAGAGCGCGTTGCGGTTATCGGGGGCATAGCCGATTTCAAAACGGGTTTGGGTGGCTTCGGGCAATCCGCGCCGTTGCAGGTAATCGCGCGCGTCCGATCCGCGCGCGGTTTGCAGTTGCAGGCGAAAGAATTGTGCCGATTGTTCCATGACCTCGGCCAGAACCGAGCGTCTGTCCGCCTGTTTTTGCGCCCTTGGATCGCGTTTTGGCACCGGCATGCCGGCCTCGCGTGCCAGAATTTCGACCGCTTCCATAAAGCCGACGTTTTCGGTCTCTTTGACAAACCCCAGCGCGTCGCCCTTGGCGTGGCAGCCAAAGCAATAGTAAAACCCCTTGCGGTCATCCACATGGAAGGAAGCGGTTTTTTCCTGATGGAACGGGCAGGGGGACCAGTAATCGCCTTTGCCCGGATTGGATTTGCGCTGATCCCACGTGACTTTGCGCCCGACGACCTGAGCGATCGAGAGGCGGGTTTTCAAATCTTCAAGGAATCCGGGTGGCAGGCTCATGGGTTATATATGCGGGCGGGATCAACCGGATGCAAGGGCGGAGCCTCCGGCGGGGATATTTGAAGAAAATGGAAATCAGGGGGTGGTTATTTTGATTGTCCGGGTCAGGGTTTTTCCGGTTTTATCATAGATCAGGATTTCATTGTCGGTGGTGACAATGGCCAGCCAGTTCGGGCCCCGGGTAAAGGTGGTGGCGGTTTTTCCGGCCGGAAGCGTGATGCTGGCGGGTAAATCAATTGTGGCATCGGTCGAGAAACGCATGACAAGCACGGTGAAGATCGCTACAAGCCCGAAAATCATTGTTAATGTCAGGGCGGTCACCAAGCGGCGCAAAAAGCGCAGATTGGCCGGTTCTGGGAACTCTTCGGGATTATCGCTCATGTCTGACCCTTCTGATCGTTTGCTGGTGTTGACGCTGTCGGAAACGCCCCCGCCGCGCCTTGATAAGGCTTTGGCGCAGGTTGTGCCAGAGGGTGTGAGCCTTTCGCGGTCCCGTTTGACCAAATTGATCGAGGAAGGCGCTGTGGCGCGGGCGGATGGTACGGTTGTTACCGTGTTAAAGACCAGAGGAAAGCCGGGGGAGGTCTGGCATGTGACCCTGCCCGAGCCGACGCCCTTGACAGCGCAGCCGGAGGATATTCCGCTGGAGGTTGTTTACGAGGATGAACATCTGATTGTGGTGAACAAGCCAGCGGGCATGGTGGTGCATCCGGCACCCGGCTCCGAGGATGGCACGTTGGTGAATGCATTGTTGCATCATTGCGGGGATAGTCTGGCGGGGATTGGCGGAGAAAAGCGCCCGGGCATTGTGCACCGGATCGACAAGGACACATCCGGTTTGCTGGTGGTGGCCAAAACAGACGAGGCGCATCAGGGGCTGGCGAAACAATTTGCCGACCACAGCATCGAGCGGCGCTATACGGCCTTTGTGTTTGGTTGCCCGTCTGCTGGGGATCCGCGCCTGAACGGCCTGCCGGGGGTGGCGTTTGAAAATGGCGGTGTGTTGCGGGTGGCGACCAATATTGCGCGCCACAAGACCGATCGCAAGCGCATGTCGGTTGTGGCCAATAGGGGGCGTCATGCGATCACGCGGGCGCATGTGGTCGAAAGCTATGGGCCGGCGGGAAATTATGCGGCGGCGCAGATTGAATGCTGGCTTGAAACCGGTCGTACCCATCAGATCCGTGTGCATATGGCGCATACGGGGCACGGGCTGATCGGGGATCCGGTGTACGGGGGGCGGCGCAAGCTGCCCCTGACCAAACTGGCAAAAGAAACTGCTGCCGTGATCACGGGATTTCGCCGGCAAGCCCTGCATGCGGCGCGCCTGGGGTTCATTCATCCGGCAAGCGGGGAGAAACTATCACTTGTTTCGGATTTACCGAATGATTTGATTGTGTTAAGGAGGGCACTCGAGAAATTCTGATCTGCTTTTTTCGGCGACGGATTTTGTTTGATTTACTCTAGGTCTGTTCGTTGTGAGGCTGGATTTTCTTGAGGAGACGTTGAATTTACTTGTTTGAATGAATTCTGGGCAAGTCAGTCGTAGCAGGCAAAAGGGCAGTATCATGGGATATTCAAATTTACCGGCACCTTCGCCGGAACAGGGATTAACCCGGTATATGCAGGAAATCCAGAAGTTCCCGATGTTGGAGCCGGAAGAAGAATACATGCTGGGCAAGGCCTGGCGTGACCATGGTGATACGGAGGCCGCGCATAAACTGGTGACCTCGCATTTGCGCTTGGCGGCAAAGATCGCGCGCGGCTATCGCGGCTATGGTTTGCCGCCGGCCGAAATTATTTCCGAAGCGAATGTGGGCTTGATGCAGGCGGTGAAACGGTTTGAGCCGGACAAGGGCTTTCGTCTTGCGACCTATGCCATGTGGTGGATTCGCGCCAGCATTCAGGAATATGTTTTGCGCAGCTGGTCGATGGTGAAAATGGGCACCACCGGCGCGCAGAAAAAGCTGTTTTTCAATCTGCGCAAGGCCAAAAACCGCATTGGTGCACTGGAAGAAGGCGATCTGCGGCCGGAGAATGTCAAACGCATTGCCAGCGACCTCGGGGTGACCGAGGACGAGGTGATCTCTATGAACCGGCGCATGGCGGGGTCGGATTCATCGCTGAATGCGCGCATCGGTGGCGATGATACCGATGGCATGGCGGAATGGCAGGACTGGCTCGAGGATGAAAATGCAGATCAGGCCACGGATTACGCCGAGAAAGACGAATTGAACGCGCGCCGCGAAATGATGGCAGAGGCCATGGCGGTTTTGAACGAACGCGAGCAGGAAATCCTGACGGCACGCAAGCTTGAGGAACCTCCTGTGACGCTGGAGGAATTGTCCGGGCGCTATGGTGTCAGCCGCGAACGTATCCGCCAGATCGAGGTGCGGGCCTTTGAAAAACTGCAAAAACGGATGCAGGAACTGGCACAGGAACGCGGGTTGTTGTCTTAATGCGGGGCTTTGCCGGATGGGCATGAAGGCTGCAAAGGGAGGGGGCTATGAATTCCGAGAATCCATACAGCGGATTGCCTGAAACCCGTTTTTGGAAACATGGTGTGGAAAATGCCGATCCTTTTGATTTGCAAGGGCTGTATCAGAAAAAATGGGCGATCTCGCCAACTGATAAAATAGCTACGGCCGGGAGTTGTTTTGCCCAGCATATTTCCCGTTACCTAAAAAAATCCGGCTATCAGGTTATCGACAAAGAACCGCCTCATGAAGGGCTGCCAGAGGATGTGAATCGTAAATTTGGTTATGGTTTGTATTCGGCGCGCTATGGAAACATATACACGCTTGCGCAATTACTGTTGCTGCTCCGAGAGGTGGCCGGTTCTTATACGCCTACGGATCAGGAATTGGTTTGGGTCGGGGAGAATGGACGGTTTTACGATGCTTTTCGTCCGTCTATAGAGCCGGAGGGGTTCTGTTCTTTAACCGAGTTGCGCATTCATCGGGATTTCCATCTGAAAAAACTGCGCGAGCTGTTTGTAGAGATGGATGTCTTTGTCTTTACTTTGGGCTTGACGGAAACATGGGCGCGGACAACAGGGGATGCTGTATACCCGGTCGCTCCGGGGGTGATTGCCGGGCAATATAACGCAGATAAGTTTTGTTTTAAAAATACAAATTATGCTGATAATATTTCATTTTTTCAAGAGATTAGAGAAATACTGCACGACCTTCGACAGGATCGA
>JALWOO010000471.1 GCA_027083485.1 Amylibacter sp.
CTGTATGTGTTTCGTGCCATTGTGAATATGGAACGGCGGCAGGAGCCGAAACGCGCCTTTTGTGCCTTTTCGGGTGGTCAGGATTACCCGTTTTGCATCCCGCCCATGGCGCGAGGCCAGAGGCCGAACATGAATATCCCCCGCAGACGGCGGTAACAGAGTGAGCAAATCGGGCAGGCGCTCTGCCAGATGGATAACGGTCAGGGTGCCTTTGGGCTTCAGGCGTTTGAAGGCGACGCTCACCCATGCGGCAAGGGGGGTGTCCTCCACATGGGCGGTTTTTTTGCCGCTGTTTTGCGGTGTGGTAACGGTTTGGGCGCTGAAATACGGCGGGTTGAACATGACGTGATTAAAGCCGATTCGGGCCTCTGTGGGCAGAGAGGTAATGTCGGATTGAATGACATCCAGAACCAGATTGTTACGCTGCGCATTTTGGCGGGCAAGGGCCGCATAGGCCGGTTGCAGTTCGATCCCGGTTTGGGTCAAACCGGTCACACGCTGCGCCAGACACAGGCTGGCAACACCCACACCGCAGCCCAGTTCCAATACGGTTTCCCCCGTTTTGGCGGGCACAGCGGCGGCCAGAAATACCGGATCGGTTGCAGCGCGATAGCCAAAGCGCGGTTGCAGGATGCGCAGCTTGCCATTCAGAAAGCCGTCATCGGTTAGCTCGGGTAAATCCGGGGTCATTTCGGGTCCGGTGTTTCTATGTCGTTGTCCCGTAAAATTGCTCGGGCGCGGAAATGGTGGCGGTCTGCTACCATAATGCGGCGCGGGATCGCACCGGCGGAACCCTCAAAAATGCTCATATGGACGTCGAGCACAAAGCACTCTATATCCTCCCCACGCAGCAGTGCTGTGGTGAATGCGATGATTGTCAGGTCGTTTGTGCGTAAAAGTTCTTTCATGCCACTGGCATAACGGCATGAACTATGCTTTGTCGAGTTTGGAAGATAAATTTACGGTGAACCAGTTGGAACAGTTGAAACCTCACGAGAAACTGGCAGCAGTGCTGGCCGATGACATGGCGGCGGTCAATGATTTGATCCGCGCGCGGATGGTGTCCGAACATGCGCCACGGATTCCCGAAGTGACTGCGCATCTGGTCGAGGCCGGCGGCAAACGCTTGCGCCCGTTGCTGACTTTGGCGGCGGCGCGGATGTGTGGCTATGACGGGCCGTATCATGTGCATCTGGCGGCAAC